>NZ_JBEXMT010000011.1:0-251586 GCF_040610675.1 Nonomuraea sp. NPDC003804 | reverse complement strand
CGGAGGGCGCGGTCGGCAAGCACATCAACAACATCTTCGCCAAGCTCGGCCTGTCCGGCCGCCGCCATCGCCGCCCGGCTCGGCCACGAAGGGGAAAGGGACGTCATCGACCTGTCGGCCCTGGCCCCCCACCTGCTCCACCCCGGCGCGCACGCCGGCCTGGAGGTGGCGCTCGACCTGGTCCGCGGCGCGTCGGTGGTCGTGCTGGCCAGCCCCACCTACAAGGCCACGTACACCGGACTGCTCAAAGCCTTCCTCGACCGGCTGCCGCACCGGGCGCTGGCCGGCAAGACGGCGCTACCGGTGCTGGTCATGGGCGACCCCCGGCACGCCCTGGCCGTCGAGGCGCACTTCCGGCCGCTGCTGGTGGAGCTCGGCGCTGCCGTGCCCACGCCAGGGCTGGCGCTGCTGGAATCGGAGCTGCCGGGCGACGAGGCGCTCGCCGCGTGGGCCGACCTGGTGGCGCCGCAGATCCTCCTCCACGAGGGCGTCCCCGGCTGACCCGCGGTCCTGCCCGCCTCCCGCGCCTGCTGTCCTTCCTGTACTCCTTGTGCTCTTCTGTGCTTTCTGTGCTCCCTGTACGGCAGGCTGCTTTCTGTGCTCCCTGTACGGCACAGCGGGGGCCGGGCGCCACCCCTGGCACGGGGCGGGCGCCAGTCCAGGGATACGCGTCACCGGGCGCACGGGGCCGGGCGCCCCAACGGACCCGCCACGACCCGCCACGACCCGCCGGGCTTCCGGGCTTCCGGGCTTCCGGGCTGTCGAGCTTCCGGGCATCCGGGACTCCGGGACTCCGGGCATCCGGGATTCCGGAGTGCGGGCGACGTGACGGTGGCCCGCCGGAGTCCCGCTGGAGTGCGCGTGATGGACGGGCGGTCAGCGGTGACCACGGTGGCCTCGACCCGGCCTGCCGTACAGGGAGGCGTGCAGAGAGGCGAGGGTCGGCGGCCCTGAGGCCGCCGTACCGGAAGCGAGCCTGTCAGTGGCGGGTGACGGTGTGGCGGCCGCGGGGGACCGGGAGGTCGAGCATGGTGCGGATGCCGGGCGGGGCCGCGCAGAGGGCGGGCACGATGTTGACCGCTCTGGCCGCGGCCGCCGCGAGCCCGTGGGAGACCTCGTCGACGGTCACCATCATCTGCGGCACGCCCTCGATGTGGATGGCGAACCCGGGCTCGGGCCAGCGGCGCACCTTGGCCGCGTCGGCCTTGTACACGCATTCGATGGTCATGAAGGGCCGCCCGCGCACCAGCCCGGAGAACACCCAGCGCGAGGCGCAGACGGTGCCCTCGCTGACCAGCCCGGCCGCGATCTCGAACTCCTCCGTCGCCAGCTCGAACTCGTCGCTCTCCTCCACCTCGTCCAGCCGCACGTCGAGCGCGTCGGCCACGAGCTGGACGCTCTCGGCGAACAGCGAGCGCTGGAAGGCCCGGTAGGGGCGCACCGCGGCGGTGTAGTCCTTGGCCGAGCGGGTGAAGCCGACCAGGTCCACCACGATCTGCCGGGAGGGATGGCCGCGGAAGTCGGACGACTCGCGAACGTAGATGTGGTCGACCCTGCTCGACAGCCCGGTCAGCGCCAGCGGCAGGAAGTCGCTCATGAAGCCCGGGTTGATCCCGGTGCCGTGGAACGACGTGCCACCCCTCTCGCAGGCCTCCTCGATGCGTTCGACGACGCCGGGCCCGTAGGAGCGCGGATAGACGAAGCCGGTGGTGGTGACGACGTTCTTGCCCGAGGCGAGCAGGGCGCAGATCGTCTCGACGTCGGAGGTGTGGTCGCGGCCGAAGTAGGAGGCGGGCAGCGGCATGTGCAGCACGCAGTCGGCGTCGAGCGCCATGATCCGCTCGACGTCGTCGGTGCACCTGACGCCCACCTCGGGCAACCGCGCCAGCTCTCCCGCGTCGACGCCGACCTTGTCGGGGTCGTAGACGAGGACACCGGCGAGCTCGAACTCGGGCCTGGTGAGCACGCTGCGCAGTGCGCAACGGCCGACGGCGCCAGTGGCCCACTGGATCACGCGGAGGGGCGGCTGTGCGGGCATGCAAGGCCTCCAGCCCGGATGGTGGGCGGGGCCGTTACAGGGAGGGGTGTCGTCCTTGACCGCCGCCCTAGCGGGGGCAAGAACTCTAGCAGAAATCCGCATGACTGATCACTGTCCGCAACAGCTTCGCCGGGATATTGTGCCCTTACTAGAATGTTGTTCTCCTACGGTGGAGGGTTCGCATGCTCCGGTTCGACGGCAAGGTCGCGATCATCACGGGCGCCGGGCACGGGCTCGGCCGCTCGCACGCGCTCCTCCTGGCCGAGCGAGGCGCGCGGGTCGTGGTCAACGACCTCGGCGGCGCTCTCGACGGCACCGGCGCGTCGGCCGGTCCGGCGGCCGACGTGGTCGAGCTGATCAGGAAGAACGGCGGCGAGGCCGTCGCCAACGCCGACAACGTCGCCACCCCCGAGGGCGCCAGGGCCGTCGTCCAGTCCGCCGTCGACGCCTTCGGCAAGGTCGACATCGTCATCAACAACGCGGGCATCCTGCGCGACAAGTCGTTCGGGAAGATGACGGTCGAGGAGTTCGACGCGGTGCTCGCGGTGCACGTGCGCGGCTCCTACCTGGTCAGCCAGGCCGCCTACCCCTACCTCAAGGAGCAGGGCTACGGGCGTGTCGTGAACACCTCCTCGCCCGCCGGACTGTTCGGCAACTTCGGCCAGGCCAACTACTCCACGGCCAAGATGGGCCTGGTCGGGCTGACCAAGACGCTGGCGATCGAGGGCGCGCGCAACGGCATCAAGGCCAACGCGATCGCGCCCATCGCCTGGACGCGCATGACCGAGGCGCTGCTTCCGGCCGAGTTCGAGGCGAAGTTCACGCCCGAGCGGGTGAGCGCGCTGGTGGCCTTCCTCGCGCACGAGACCTGCGAGACGTCGGGCGAGGTGTTCAGCGTCGGCGGGGGGAAGGTGGCGCGGGTGTTCGTGGCCGAGGGGCCGGGGTGGAAGACCGACGACCTGTCGCCCGAGGCGATCGCCGGCAACTGGGAGACGATCATGGCCGAGCAGCCGTACGTGCTGACGGCCGCCGACTCGATGAAGGCGATGTTGTAGCGGGTAGTTTCACGGCCCCAAGGGGGCCGCCGCGGGCGGCGGGGGAGCGGCGGCGCGTCCACGGGCACCGCTCGTGGACGTCAGCCGAGGTCCAGCCGGAGCAGCTCGTTCCTGGACCTGATCCCGAGCTTGGGATAGGCCTTGTAGAGGTGGTGCTCGACGGTGCGCGGGCTGAGGAAGAGCTGCGCGCCGATCTCCCTGCTGCTGCGGCCCTCGGCGGCCAGCCGGACCACCTGGAGCTCCTGGGGGGTCAACCGGTCGGAGAGCCGCGGGGCGGTGGGAATGGAGTCGGGCACCTCACCGGCGGCGCGCAGCTCGGCGCGCACGCGGTCGGCCCACGGCGTGGCGTGCAGCCGGTCGAAGATCTCCAGTGCGGTCCGCAGGTGGGCGCGGGCGTCGGTCCGCCGCTTGGCGCGGCGCAGCCACTCGCCGTAGGCCAGCTCGGTGCGGGCCCACTCGAAGGGCCTGCCACCCCGCACGTGCAGCTCGACGGCCTGCGCGTAGGGCTCCTCCTCGCCGGTCACCATCGCCTGACAGCGCAACGCGATCGCCCTGGCCCAGGGGTGGCCGGCGGCCCGCGCCCAGGCCTCGATCCTGCGCCGCGGCTCGGCGGCCCGCTCCGGCACACCCAGCCGTACGGCGGCCTCCACCTGGTCGCCCGCCGCGGCGACCAGGGCGGTCATGTAGTGGCCAGGCCACGTCCACGCCGCCTCCATCCGGTCGAGCGCCTGCTCGTAGCGTCCGGCGCCCAGGTCCAGCAGGCTCAGCAGGCAGGCCGCCGAGACCCCTGAGTCCACCACCGCGCCGGTCAGCTCGCGGCACCGCTCCGCGTCGCCCTCGATGGCCGCGATCCTGGCCAGCACCAGCTCCAGCCGTCCGACCCTCACCCGCGAGCCGGTGTCCCTGGCGATGGCCGCCGCCTCGGCCACCGACGCCTCGGCGTCGCGGTGCCTGCCCTCGAGGACCTGCTGCCTGGCCAGCATCTGCAGCACCTCGGGCAGCGCCCCGACCAGCCCTTCCCTCCGGCAGCGCGCAACCTCCGCCGTCGCCAGGTCCAGCACGGCGGCGTCGTCGCCGACGAACGCCGCGGCGTACACGGCGGGCATGCCACGCCCGGCCCGCGCCGCCGCGGTGGCCAACAGCGGCAGCCCGCGGGCGTAGTCGGCGTCGATCAGGTGCGCCATTCCGCGGGCCGCCTCGTCGGCTGGCAGCCCTGCCGCGGCGGCCTTGACCGCCTCGGCGTCGCCGGAGAACCAGGCGTAGGTGGCGGCGGTACGGAGCATCGACTCGGCCGTGCCGGGGCGCGCGTTCGGGGCGTGCTCGATCAGGATGCGCGCGGCCGTCCGCTGCTCGTCGCGCTCGAACTCCACCGCGGCCCTGACCCTGGCCAGCTCCGCCAGGACGGCGGGGTCGGCGGCGAGCCGTTCCGCCTGTCCGGCCAGCTCGCCGGCCCGCTCGACGTCACCCGCCTCCAGCGCGGTGGCGGACGCGGCACCCAGCCGCCGTACCCGGTCGGGCAGGTCCGGACTGAGCTCGGCGGCCTGCTGGAGGAGGCCGGCCGCGATGCCAGGGGCGGCTCGGTCCCTGGCCCGCTCCGCCGTCCGCTCCAGTTCCTCGGCGACGTCGGGGTCCTGGCCCATGGCCGCGGCGGCCCGGTGCCGTACCCGGGAGTCGGGGTCCTCGACGACGTCGGCCAGCGCGCGGTGCACCGACACCCGTTGCGCCAGGACGGCGCTCCGGTAGCAGGCGGCACGGACCAGCGGGTGCCTGAAGGCGATGCGGGCCCCGCTCACCAGCAGCAGCCCAGCTCGTTCGGCCTCCTCCAAGTCCCGCACGTCCGCGCCCAGCACCTGGGCCGCGGCCAGCACCGTGCGCAGATCCCCCCGGCCCTCGGCGGCCGCGACCAGCGTCATCAGCCTGGTCCGCTCGGGCAGCCGGGCGATCTGGGCGCGGAAGGCGGCCAGCACCCGGTCACCGACCGGCGTCCGCGCGGCGGCGCCGCCCGGGTGCCGCAGTTCCCTGCCGAACTCCAGGAGCGCGAGCGGGTTGCCGTCGGACTCGTCGATGACCTGGTTTCTGCGCCCCGGCGGCAGGCCGTACCTGGCCAGCACGCGGGCGGCCGCGTCCCTGCCGAGCCTGGTCAGCCGCAGTTCGGGCAGGCCGTGGCCATCGAACCCCTCCTCTCGCGCGGCGAAGACCATGGCGACCTCCTCGGCCGCGAGCCTGCGCGCGGCGAACAGCAGGGCGTCGGCCGTGACCTGGTCGAGCCACTGAGCGTCGTCCACCAGGCAGAGCACCGGACGGCGCTCCTCCGCCAGGTCGGCAAGCAGGGTGAGGACGGCCAGCCCCGTCGTGTACCTGTCGCCGGCCCGCGCCCCGCCGCGCAGCACCGTGCGCAGCGCCTCGGCCTGCGCGCCGGGCAGGGCGTCGACGCGGTCCTGGAGTGGCCACAGCAGCTGGAGCAGGCCGGCGCAGGCCAGCTCGACCTCTGCCTCGACACCGGTGACCCGCAGGACGCGCGCTCCCTGAGTGTCCGCCACCTCCTCGAGCAGGGCGGACTTGCCGATCCCCGCCTCGCCGCGCAGGACAAGCGCGCCGCTCCGCCCTTCCCCCGCCGCGGCGACCAGCCGGGTGAGCTCCGCCTGCTCGGCCTCGCGCCCGTAGAGCATGCGCCGGACCCTCCGAACCTCCGTAGTGAACGCCCGAAACCTTACCGATTCGGCGGATGGTGCCCCGCTCCTACCTTCGTGGCCATGAAGAACCTCTTCGCGCGTCTCACCGTCGGCAAGGTCGAGCTTCCCAACCGCCTGGTCATGGCGCCCATGACGCGCAACCGCGCCGCCGGAGGCCTGGTGACCGAGCTGACCGCCGAGTACTACACGCAGCGTGCGAGCGCCGGCCTGATCATCACCGAGGCTGTCCAGGCGTCGCCGAGAGGCCAGGGCTATGTCGACACCCCCGGGCTGCACTCGCCCGAGCAGGTCGAGGCGTGGTCCGCGGTGACCGAGGCGGTGCACGCCGCCGGCGGCAGGATCTTCGCGCAGATCACGCACACCGGCCGGATCGGCCACCCCGTGCTCTACCCGGACGGCGGGCTCCCGCTTGCCCCTTCGCCCGTCGCCTCCGGCATGCAGCTCCACACCGCCGACGGCCTGCTGGACCACCCCATGCCCAAGGAGATGACCCTCGACGACATCACGCAGACCGTCGCCGACTTCGTCGCCGCCGCCCGCAACGCGATCGCGGCCGGCTTCGACGGCGTGGAACTGCACGGCGGCAACGGTTTCCTGATCCACCAGTTCCTCGCCGACAACACCAACCGGCGGACCGACGGCTACGGCGGCTCGGTCGACAACCGGATCAGGTTCGCCGTCGAGGTCGTCCAGGCGGTCAGCGACGCCCTCGGCTCCGAGCGGGTGGCCATCCGGCTGGCGCCCGGCAACACCTACAACAACATCGCCGAGGCCGATCCGGCCACCGTCTACACCGC
Organism: Nonomuraea sp. NPDC003804; assembly: GCF_040610675.1. NCBI lineage: Bacteria > Bacillati > Actinomycetota > Actinomycetes > Streptosporangiales > Streptosporangiaceae > Nonomuraea > Nonomuraea sp. NPDC003804. The sequence continues at coordinate 245,003 of NZ_JBEXMT010000011.1, read as the reverse complement.
CCTGGTGCGCGGGCTCGCCCCGTACAACCTGGCCTACCTGCACATCGTGGAGTACGGCACCCGGCAGATCACCGAGCTGATCAGGTCCGAATGGCCGGGGACGCTCATCCTCAACCCGCACCCCGCCGGCCACGAGGGCCCGGCCACCCCCGAGGTCGGCGCCGCCGCGCTCCGCGACGGGGTCGCCGACGCGATCAGCCTCGCCGAGATGTGGCTGGCCAACCCGGACCTGCCGGAGCGCGTCCGGGCGGGCGGGCCGTACAACACCTCCGACCAGGCCTCCTGGTACGGCGGTGACCACCGCGGTTACACCGACTACCCCACCCTGCTCGGCCTTCCCGTCCGCGCGGGGGAGGCGCCGCGGGTCGTCGGCCCCGCGCCGCACAGCCAACGCTCGCAGATCGCCCCGGTGATGCTGCAGGAGGAGCTGTGGCAGCGGATGCGGGCCCTGCCGCGCGTCTACATGGCGCCCACGCTGGTCTCGGTCCCGCACGCCCGCTCGCTGTTCCTGCCCGACGGCGTCGGATCAGGGCCCGAGACCGCCTTCCAGAAGGGCCGCGAGTGGACGCACATCCACCCGCACCACGACGGCAGCCTGCACCTGACGCTGCCCGAGCCGGTCAAGGACGAGGTCGAGCGGGCCGGTTGGGGCGTGCGGCATCCCGAGCACCACTCGATCCTCGTGTACGGCCCGCGCACCCAGGGCGAGCTCGAGGTCGTCTGGCGCCTGGTCAAGCTCTCCTACGAATACGCGCTGGGCGAATCGCGATGAGCTGGGTGCCCGCCTTCCCCGGCCGCGTGCCGTACCTGATGGCCGGTGCGATCGACGCGCTGGGCAACGGGTTCTTCGCCGCCTTCTCCCTGCTGTTCTTCCGGCAGGTGACCGGGCTGCCGATGGCGGAGATCGGCTTCGGCCTCAGCGTGGCCTTCGTGGCCACGCTGCTGGCCAGCCCCGCCGTCGGCGCGGGGATCGACCGGTTCGGCGCCAAGCGCATGCTGGTGGCGGGCAACCTGCTGTCGGCCACGGGGTTCGCCGGATATCTGGTGGTCGACGACCTTCCCTTGCTCATCGCGGCCGCGACGCTGGCCTCGCTGGGCAACCGCGTCTACTACCCCGGCTCGTCGGCGCTGATCGGCGATCTGGTCACGGGCAGGGACAGGGACGCGCTGGTGGCCGTCCGATCGACCGTGCTGATGTCGGCGGTCGGGCTGGGCGGGCTGGCCTCCGGCCTCGCCGTCGGCTTCGGCGGCTACCAGGTGGTGGCGATCGTCCAGGTGGTCAGCTACACGGCGGCCGCCGCGCTCCTCCTGCGGGTCGCCGTCGCCGGGCCCGCCCGGTCCGCCGCGCCGGGGGCCGGCGGACCGGGCCTGCTCACGGTGCTGCGGGACCGGCGCTTCATGGCCTTCATCGTCATCAGCCTGCCGATCAGCTTCGCCCAGGACGTCTTCATCTGGGCGCTTCCCCTCTACGCGGGTACCGAGCTGCACATGTCGCCGCCCGTGATCGGCGCGCTGTCCGCATGGAACACGGCGCTCTCGGCGTTGACCCAGCTGCCGGTCAGCAGGCTGCAGCGCCGCAGCCGCCGCACCCGGGGCGCGGCGCTGGGCGCGCTCCTGTACGCCGTGGCCTTCGCCGCGTTCGGCCTCGCGGGGTGGCTTCCCGGTGCGATCACGCTGGGCGTGGCCACCACGATCTACGTCCTGGCCGAGCGGGTCCAGCTGCCTCCGCTGGAGGCGCTTAAGATCTCGATGGCCCCGGTACGGCTACGCGGGCGCTACATGGCCGCCTACAGCATGCTCTGCGGCGGGCTGACCGCGGCGGTGGCGCCGCTGCTGTTCACGTTGGCGCTGAGCGTGTCGCCGCTGCTGCTGTGGTCGGTGCTCGGGACCGGCGTGCTGGCCTCCGCGGTCGGATACCTGTGGCTCGGGGAGCAGCCCGAGCTGGAGAGCGAGGCGGCCACGGCCCCCGCCGGGCACGTGACCGGCAACCGCTGACGGGCTCGCGCGCCGTGCCGCGCGAAAACCCATGGTCACCGCCGAGTTCCGCCGGTCAAGACCCTACTTTGCCCGATCTGCGGCAGAAGATCTGCAAATCTCGGCCGGATGACACGCTCTTGATCCCTTGATTTCGTCATAAGTCTGCTCTTATCGTCGCGGCATGACGGGTGACGTCCCCGGCTCGCCGGGCGATGTTCTGACGTTGATCGGCAGGGGTCCGGCCATCACGCGGCCGGACCCCGACGACCACCACCTCGCTCCGGGCACCAGCAACGGGATCGCCGCATGTTGATCATGAGAGGCATCGTCAAGCAGTTCCCCGGCGTGCGGGCGCTGGACGGGGTCGACCTCGACGTGCGGGCGGGCGAGGTGCACTGCCTGCTCGGACAGAACGGCGCAGGCAAGTCCACGCTCATCAAGGTGCTCGCGGGCGTCCACCGGCCCGACGCGGGCACCATCGAGCTCAACGGCGCCACCATCGCGCCGAGCAGCCCGGTCGAGGCCATCAGGCTCGGCGTGGCCACCATGTACCAGGAGCTCGACCTCGTCGACGGGCTCAGCGTGGCGGAGAACATCATGCTCGGCCACGAACCCACCCGCCTCGGCTTCACCCGCCGCAAGGCGCTCAGGAACCGGGCCGGCGAGATCCTCGACCGGCTCGGCCACGGCGAGATCAGGCCGTCGACGGAGGTCGGCAGGCTGTCGCCGGCCGCCAAGCAGGTGATCTCGATGGCCCGCGCGCTCTCCCACGACGCCCGCGTGATCGTCATGGACGAGCCTTCGGCCGCCCTCGCCCACGACGAGGTCGCCAACCTCTTCCGCATCATCAGGGAGCTCACCGCGCAGGGCGTGGCCGTGGTCTACATCTCCCACCGGCTGGAGGAGATCAGGGAGATCGGTGACCGGGTCACCGTCCTCAAGGACGGCAGGACGGTCGCCGTGGGCCTGACCGCCCGCGAGACCCCCACCTCGCGGATCGTCTCGCTCATGACCGGCCGCACCGTCGAGTACGTCTTCCCGCCCCGCTCCGACCGCGCCGCCGGCGCCGAGGTGCTGCGCGTGGAGAACCTCAGCGCGCCCGGCGTCTTCACCGGCGTCTCCTTCTCCGTGCGGGCCGGTGAGATCGTCGGCCTGGCGGGCCTGGTCGGCTCGGGCCGTTCGGAGATCCTCGAGGCCGTCTACGGCGCGCGCCGCGCCACCGGCAGGGTCCTCCTGGACGGCAGGCCCGTCGGGGGCAACACCGCCCGGGCCGTGCAACAGGGCATGGGCCTGGCCCCGGAGGAGCGCAAGGCCCAGGCGCTCCTGCTCGACCAGTCGGTGACCGCCAACATCACCCTCGGCAGCCTCGGTCGCTACGCCAGGTTCGGCTGGCTGGACCGGGCGCGCGAGGACAGCGAGGCCAGGCGGCTCGTCAGGACGCTCGACATCCGGCCGCCCGATCCGCAACGGCCGATCAAGACGCTGTCCGGCGGCAACCAGCAGAAGGCGGTGCTGGCCCGCTGGCTGCTCAACGGCCGCAAGCTGCTCCTGCTCGACGAGCCCACCAGGGGAGTGGACGTCGGCGCGAGGGCCGAGCTGTACGCGGTGATCAGGAAGCTGGCCGACGACGGCATCGGGGTGCTGCTGGTCTCCAGCGAGGTGCCCGAGGTCCTGGGGCTGGCCGACCGCGTGCTGGTGGTCCGCGAGGGCCGGGTCATCCACGAGGCCGCCGCGCGGGAGCTCGACGAGCACACGGTGCTGGACATGATCATGGAAGGGAGCGCGGCGTGAGGTCCGAAGGCGTTTCCGCGGCCACGGCCACGGACCGAACCGGCGTGCTCGCCAGGGTCGGCGAGGTGCGGCACCTGGGCCTGGTGGGGGCGCTGGCGCTGCTGGCCGTCGTGGGCCTGGTCACCGTGCCGGAGAACTTCGCCACCGCCGCCAACCTGGTGAGCATCCTGTCGCTGGCCGCCACCATCGGGGTCATCACCGTCGGCATGACGTTCGTGATCATCGGCGGCGGCATCGACCTGTCCGTCGGCGCGATCATGGCGCTCGCCTCGGTGTGGGCCACCACGCTCGCCACCCAGTCGTACGGCCCGCTCGTCATGGGCCTGTGCGCCGTCCTCGTCGGCACGGGCGCCGGCCTGGTCAACGGCCTGATGATCGCCTACGGGCGGATCGTGCCGTTCATCGCCACGCTGGCCATGCTGGTGGCCGCGCGTGGCCTGGCCCAGCGGATGTCGGACCGCAAGACGCAGCTCATCCAGCCGGGCAACGAGGCGATCGTCGCCCTGTCGACCACCAGGGTGCTCGGCATCCCCCTGCTGGTCTACATCTTCGCGCTGGTGGTCGCGGCCGGCTGGATCGTGCTCAACCGCACCACCTTCGGCCGCCGCACGTACGCGGTCGGCGGCAACCCCGAGGCGGCCCGGCTGGCCGGAATCGACGTGCGGCGGCACACGATGCTGCTGTACACGCTGTCGGGGCTCTGCTGCGGGATCGCCGCCATCCTGATCATGGCGCGGACCACCACCGGCTCCTCCACCCACGGCGACCTCTACGAGCTGGACGCCATCGCCGCGGTCATCATCGGCGGCACCCTGCTCACCGGCGGCCGGGGGACGATCATCGGCTCCATCCTCGGCCTGCTGATCTTCACGTTGATCACCAACCTGTTCATCCTCAACGGGCTCAACACCAGCGACCAGTTGATCGCCAAGGGCCTGATCATCGTCGTCGCCGTCCTTCTCCAGCGGCGGAACCTCAAGGAGAGAGCACCATGACCGAGAAAGTCGCGCGCCGAGGTCTCCTCGTTGGCGGGGCCGTCCTGCTGGCCACCGGATGCACCAGCAACCAGCCCACCGCCCAGCCGTCCGCCCAGAACTCGGCGCCCGCTCCCGCTCCCGCCGGCGGCAACGACCAGCCCGGCACGAGGGTCGTCATCGGCTTCTCCGCGCCCGCCGCCGACCACGGGTGGATCGCCGCGATCGCCAAGAACGCCGAGTCCACCGCCAAGCGGTACACCGACGTCGACTTCAAGCCCGTCGAGCCGACCAACGACATCAACGCGCAGATCTCCGCCGTCGAGTCGCTGATCGCGGCCAAGGTGAACGCGCTGGTCATCCTGCCCAACGACGGCCGGCAACTGAACCAGGTCGCGCTCCAGGCCACCGCCGCGGGCATCCCCGTCGTCAACCTCGACCGCATCTTCCCCGACAAGCTCGCCTACCGCACCTGGATCGGCGGCGACAACTACGGCATGGGCGTCGCGGCCGGCCACTACATCGGCAGGAAGCTCAAGGCCAAGGGCGTGGCCGACCCCGTCATCGTGGAGATCCAGGGCATCGCCACGCTGCCGCTGACCCAGGACCGCAGCAGGGGCTTCGCCGACGCGCTCAAGACGTACGGCTTCGACGTCACCGCCAGTCAGGACGCCCAGTTCACGGTCGAGACGGGCAACAAGGTCGCCGCCAACCTGCTCCAGGCGCACAAGAAGATCGACGCGCTGTGGAACCACGACGACGACCAGGGCGTCGGCGTCCTCGCGGCGATCAGGGAGGCCGGACGCGACGAGTTCTTCATGGTGGGCGGCGCCGGCTCGGCCAACGCCATGCGGGAGATCCAGTCGGGCGCCTCGGTGCTGGAGGCGACCGTCACCTACAGCCCCACCATGGCCTCCTCCGCCATCAGGCTGGCGAGGTTGATAGCCCAGGGAAAGGGCATGAGCGACCTCGTAGAGAACCAAGTGCCGCAGTCGATCACGCTCGCTTCGGAGACCATCACGAAGGAGAACGTGCAGAAGTACCTACCTCTGGGGTTCGAATCCTGATGACACAGACCACCCTCGGCGTCGGCATGGTGGGCTACGCGTTCATGGGACGCGTCCACTCCCAGGCCTGGCGCAACGTGGCGGCCTTCTTCGACCTGCCGGTGACCCCGGTCATGGCGGCCCTGTCCGGCAGGTCCCGCGAGGCCGTCACGGCCGCCGCGGCCACGATGGGCTGGGCCGCGGTCGAGACCGACTGGAAAGAGCTCGTCAACCGCGACGACGTGCAGATCGTCGACATCTGCACGCCGGGCGACTCCCACGCCGAGATCGCCGTCGCCGCGCTCCAGGCGGGCAAGCACGTTATCTGCGAGAAGCCGCTCGCCAACACCGTCGAGGAGGCCGAGGCGATGACGGCGGCGGCCGCCGCCTCCTCCGGCAGGTCGATGGTCGCCTTCAACTACCGGCGCGTGCCCGCCGTCGCGCTGGCGCGGCAGATGGTCGCCGCAGGGGAGCTCGGGCAGATCAGGCACGTCAGGGCGCAGTACCTCCAGGACTGGATCGTCGACCCCGACTTCCCGCTGGTGTGGCGGCTGCAGAAGGACAAGGCGGGCTCGGGCGCGCTCGGCGACATCGGGGCGCACATCGTGGACGTCGCCCAGTTCGTCACCGGACAGCACGTCGTGGGCGTCTCGGCGCTCACCGAGACCTTCGTCAAGGAACGGCCGCTGGCGTCGGCCTCCGCGGGGCTCGGCGGCAGCCGTACCTCGGAGAAGGGGCCGGTCACCGTCGACGACGCGGCGCTGTTCATCGGACGGATGTCCGGGGGAGCGATGGCCTCCTTCGAGGCGACCAGGTTCGCCACCGGGCGCAAGAACGCCCTGCGCCTGGAGGTCAACGGGTCTCTCGGCAGCCTCGCCTTCGACTTCGAGGCCATGAACGAGCTGTGGGTGTCGTCGGGCGGTGAGGGCTTCACACGGATCCTCGTCACCGAGCCCCACCATCCCTACGTGGGCGCGTGGTGGCCGCCGGGGCACGGCCTCGGCTACGAGCACACGTTCACGCACGAGATCAAGGACTTCCTCGAGGCGATCGGCACCGGCACGGACCCGTCGCCGTCGTTCGCCGACGGGCTGAGGGTGCAGCGGGTGCTGGCGGCGGTCGAACAGAGCGCGGCCGAAGGTTGCTACAAGGAGATCTCATGACGAGACCAGTCACGTTGTTCACGGGCCAGTGGGCCGACCTGCCGTTCGACGAGGTGTGCAGGCTGGCCGCCGAGTGGGGCTACGACGGCCTGGAGATCGCCTGCTGGGGCGACCACTTCGACGTCGGCCAGGCCGTCGCCGACCCGTCCTACGTGGCCGCCAAGCGGGCTCAGCTCGACAAGCACGGGCTCAAGGTCTGGGCCATCTCCAACCATCTGGCGGGACAGGCCGTGTGCGACCACCCCATCGACGCCCGCCACCAGGCGATCCTGCCGGCGCGCATCTGGGGCACGGGAGACCCCGAGTCGGTACGGCAGGCCGCCGCCGAGGAGCTGAAGAACACCGCGCGCGCCGCCGCGCTGCTCGGCGTCGACACCGTCGTCGGGTTCACCGGGTCGTCCATCTGGCACACCGTGGCCATGTTCCCCCCGGTCCCGCCGTCCATGATCGAGGCCGGGTACCAGGACTTCGCCGACAGGTGGAACCCGATCCTCGACGTGTTCGACGAGGTGGGCGTGCGGTTCGCGCACGAGGTGCACCCGTCCGAGATCGCCTACGACTACGTGACCACGCAGCGGACCCTCGAGGCGGTCGGCCACCGTCCCGCCTTCGGCCTCAACTGGGACCCCTCCCACATGGTGTGGCAGGACCTCGACCCGGTCGGCTTCATCCTCGACTTCGCCGACCGGATCTACCACGTCGACTGCAAGGACACCAGGGTCCGGGTGGGCGACGGGCGCAGGGGCCGGTTGTCGTCGCACCTGCCGTGGGCCGACCTGCGGCGCGGCTGGGACTTCGTCTCGACGGGGCGGGGCGACGTGCCGTGGGAGGACTGCTTCAGGGCGCTGAACTCGATCGGATACGAAGGGCCCATCTCGATCGAGTGGGAGGACGCGGGGATGGACCGGCTCGACGGGGCGCCGGAGGCGCTGGCGTACATCAGGCGGATGAACGCGATCACCCCGCCGGCGGCGGCGTTCGACGCGGCGTTCGCTTCCGAGTAGGCGCCGGGCGGATCAGCCGTCGATCGTCTGGTAGGCGGTGGTCCAGAAGTCGCGGTGCAGGCGGGGCGTGTCCGGCGAGTCCATCGCGGCCTGGGTCAGCAGGATCCCGGTGAGCCCTTCGGCCGGGTCGGCGTAGGCGGTCGTGCCCAGGCCGCCGTCCCAGCCGAACTGTCCCACGGACGCCAGATCGCGCCGGTGGGTGCGGACCGCCATCCCGAAGCCGTAGCCGCCGTGCCGGCCGAAGTGGTCGCCGAAGGCGTCCTTCTCGACCTTCTGCTCCGGCGTGAGGTGGTCCGTCGTCATCAGCTCGACCGAGGCGCGCGACAGGACGCGCGTGCCGCCGAAGCCGCCCTTGTTCAGCAGCATCCGGTAGAAGGCGTGGTAGTCGTCGACGGTCGAGACGAGCCCGTCGCCGCCCGCCTCGAAGACCGGGGGCCGGCCGTACTTCCCGCCTGCGGCCTCGTCCCACACGACCAGCGCTCCGGTGCTCGGGTCGTGGGCGTAGCTGGTCGGCAGCCGGTGGATCCGGTCGGCGGGCACGTGGAAGCCGGTGTCCCTCATGCCGAGCGGCTCGAACAGGCGCTCGCGCAGGAACGTCCCGAACGACTGGCCGGCGACCCGGGCGACGAGCACGCCGAGTACGTCCGAGCCGGTGTGGTACTGCCACAGCTCTCCCGGCTGGCGCATCAGTGGCAGCGTGCCCAGCCGGCGGATCCACTCGTCGGGGCCGAACGCCGGCGAGGTGGTGTCCAGGCCCAGCTCGCGCACCGCGACCTGGATCGGGTAGGTGTCCGGCGGCGCCAGTACCACCCCGAACCCGAAGGTGAAGGTCAGCAGGTCGCGCACGGTGATCGACCGGCGCGCGGGCACCGTCTGCTCCAGCGGGGCGTCGATGCTCGCGAGCACCTGGCGGTCGGCCAGCTCGGGAAGCCAGGTCTCGACCGGGTCGTCCAGCCGCAGGCGGCACTCCTCGACGAGGATCATCACCGCCGCGGCGGTCGCCGGCTTGCTGAGCGAGGCCATCCGGAAGATCGTGTCCCGCCGCATCGGCGCCCCGCCGTTCGCGTGCATCGTGCCCATCGCCTCGACGTGCGTCTCGTCTCCCCGGCTGACCAGCGCGACCAGCCCGGGAACCGCCCTGGAGGCCACATGACCGGCCAGGACGTCGTGCATCCTGCCCAGGCGCTCCTTCGACAGACCGTTGATCGGCATCGCGATTCCCTCATTCCTGCGAACGATGTGCTCTTGATGCGAACACTGTACGCAGGAGGATGGTTGTACGCAAGCGCGCATGATGTTCGCGTCATGCGCCTCGCGAGAGAACGGGCATGCGCTCACGTCGCTCCCGATGGCATGCTGGCAACGTGGTCGTACGCCTCCGCATCGCCGAAGAGCTGAGACTGTTCCTCCCAGTGGCCCGCCGCCAGGAGTGGCACGACGTGCCGCTCGACGGCACGGCCACGCTCGGGCACCTGGTCGAGGCGCTCGGCGTCCCGCTGACCGAGGTCGGTCCGATGCGGGCCGGTGACAGCGGCGTCGAGCCGTCGTACCAGCCCGCCGCCGGCGACGTGATCGAGGTGCCCCCGGTGCCGCGCCCGCAGCGGCTGCCCGAGGGGCCCCGCTTCCTGCTCGACGTGCACCTGGGCACCCTGGCCAGGCGGCTGCGGCTGCTGGGCATCGACACCGCCTACCACAACGACATGGACGACCCCTCGCTGGTCGCCCAGGCCAACGCCGAGCGGCGGGTCCTGCTGACCCAGGACCGCGGGCTGCTGCGCCGCCGCGCGCTGTGGCTGGGCGCGTACGTGCGTGGGTCGCGGGCCGACGATCAGCTGCGCGACCTGCTCGGACGGTTCGCGCCGCCGCTGCGCCCGTGGACGCGCTGCACCGCGTGCAACGGCGAACTGGTCGCTGTCGGCAAGGAGGAGGTCGAGCCGCTGCTCGAGGCCGGCACCCGGCGCAACTACGACGCCTACGGCCAGTGCGGGGAGTGCGGCCAGGTCTACTGGCGCGGGGCGCACAGCGACCACCTGGAGGAGATCGTCCGTACGGCTTACGCCCACCCCGCGACCGGCGGCTGACGTCCTGCTACCGTGCGCACCTGCGTACAGTGTGCGCTATCGTGTTTTCGGAGAGGAGGGCCCATGCCATCCGACAGCAAGCCCGTTCCCTCGGTGTGGGTACGTCCCCGCCGCCAGCGGGAGCAGCCGGTGTTGAGCCGGGAGCACATCGTGGCCGAGGCCGTACGCCTGCTGGACGAGGAGGGCCTCGAAGCCCTCAGCATGCGCCGCCTCGGCCAGCGGCTGGGAGCCGGCGCCACCTCGCTCTACCGCCACGTCGCCAGCAAGGACGAGCTGATCGAGCTGGTCGTCGACGAGGTCTACGGCGAGATGCGGGTGCCCGACGCCGACGGCCCCGCCGGCTGGCGGTCGGCCACCACCGAATGCGCCCACAGCCTGCGCGCGATGATCCTGCGCCACCCCTGGATCGCCGCCGTGCTCGGCCAGGTCGGCCTGGCCTCCCTGGGGCCCAACCTCGTCCGGCAGTCGAGCCGCATGATCGCGCTGTTCGAGGCGGCGGGCTTCGCGCCCGGCGAGGCCAACAGGGCCATGGACACGCTCATCGCCTACGTCATCGGGATGGGCACCAGCGAGGCGGCCTACCTGTCGCTGCTCGCCCGCAGCGGCCTGAGCGAGCGGGAATGGCTGGAGAGCCTGCGTCCGGCCGCCGAGGCGGCCGTGAGCGACCACCCGCGCATTCGTGACGGCTTCTCACCTCCTGAGGGGGATCCCGCGAAGGTCCGCGAAGAGAACTTCGGCTACGGCCTGGACCGGGTCCTGGACGGCCTGGCCGTCCGCCTCGCCGCCACCGGGTGAGGCCGGGCAGGCGTCGAGCCCCGCGCCGACGTCTCACCTGACGGCGCTCGCCCGGCCGCCGTGACCAGCGGCTCGACCGTTCGCTTCCCTGCCGACGTCGTCCCGGTGCTCGACGCCGGACGGCAGCCGCCCCGCTCGAGACCCCGATTCCGGCACCGCCCCGCCCGCACAGCGGCGGACGTCGTGCGCGCCTGCGATGCAACACTTCGCGGCCGAACTCCTTCAAGGTCGTGAAGGAACGACGAAAGGCGAAGGTAGTTGGAATCCGATTCCCGCTTCGCGGAATTCGTGGCGGAGCGTGGTGATGCGTTGCTCCGCTACGGCTACGTGCTCACGGGCAACGCGCACGACGCCGCCGACCTGGTTCAGGAGGCGCTGCTCAAGCTGCGCGGCGCCTGGCACCGGGTACGGCTGAAGGACCGCCCGGAGAGCTACACGCGTACCACGATGGCCAGGCTGCACGTAGCCGCCTGGCGACGACGGCGGCGCGAGCACCTTGTCTGGAGCCCGCCCGAGACTGAGCATCACGACACGCTGCCGACGGGGGACGAGCAGGCCCTGTGGGAAGCGCTGGCCGAGTTGCCGCGCAAGCAACGCACGGTCCTGGTGCTGCGGTACTACGAGCAGCTGACCGACGCGGAGATCGCCGACCTGCTCGGCATCTCGACCGGGACCGTGCGCAGCCAGGCCTCGCGGGCGATGGACAAGCTCCGCGCCGCCCTACCGATTCCAGAGACGGCCCAGAAGAGGAGCGTGCGATGAACGATCTTGAAGAGACCCTGCGCAGCACCCTCGGCCACGCGGCCGAGCGGGCGCCACGCCGGCTCGGCGCACTCGCCACCCAGGTGGAGGCCCGCCATCGGCAGCGCAGGCGGCGCACGCAGGCCGCGCTCGCGGCCGCGGCGGTGGCCGTGCTCGCGGGCGGCACCACGTTCGTCCTGACCGGGCCGGGGCCGGCCGCTCCGACCTTGGGCAATCCCCGAGCCACAGTCAGCGCCGAGGTCGCCACTGCTGCGCCGGCGGACCGAGCACTGCCCGAGCCGGTGGAGAAGGTATGGCCGCAGGCGGTGCACAAGCTCCCCGCGAGGCTGCCGGGCGGCAGCAGGTTCCAGCCTGTCGCCTTCATCGACGACCGGACCGTGCTGGTCGAGACCCAGGCGAGCTTCGAGAAGGCCGACGCCCTGTTCGCCTACGACCTCGAGACGCACGAGGCGCGCCGACTCGCCGACGTGCCGACACCGGAGGGGACGGTGCTGTTCGCCTCCGACTTCACTATCGGCGACGGTCACATCGTGTGGTGGACGGCGAACAAGGAAGGCGTCGCGCAGCTCTGGTCGGTGCCGGTGACCGGCGGCCAGGCGAAGCTCGTGGCCGAGCGGAAAGCCACCGTCCCGACGGAGGAGCGCGACAACGACGCCGCGCTGGACCCGCCGGCGGTCGCGAACGGCAGGATCACGTTCTCCTTCCGCAGCGGAGGCGTGTTCAGGGTGTCACTCGACGGCGGCACCACCGAACCGGTGCCGGACGCCGAGAGGCTGCACGTTCTGAAGGGGCCGTGGATCGGTCCGGGCGGCTGGTACGGCCCTGATGACGGGGTGCGGTTCGGCGAGATACGCAATGTCGAGACCGGCGAGACCAGGACCGCTGTCACCCGGCCCGGCGAGCGGGACGTCAGGTGCGGCGTGACATCGTGCATGGGTCTCCGCGCCGGCGGCAGGGAAGCGTTCGTCCGGCTGCGCGACGGGTCCGGGGAGCGGAAGCTCCCCGGCGGCTTCACTTTCCACCGCCTGCCGGCGCGAGACCGTTTCCACACGGCGCTCGCCGGCGACGCGAACGCCCGCGGGATGGCGCTTCATGACCTGGCCACCGGCACCGCCGCCGACCTCGGGATCCGGATGGGCAAGGACAACAGCGTCGCCTCCCCCCAGCCGGCGCTGGACGAACGGCTGATGGCCTACCCCGTCGGGGACGAGATCGTCGTCCTCGACCTGTCGAAGATCCCGTAGGGCTGGAGCCTGAGGTCGCCGGCCGAGTGACGGACGCACGGGCTCACCCGGGCGGCCCAGGTGAGCGGCGCTCGCGGATGCGTGGTGGCTGCCGTGGAGGAGGCCCCCACGGCCGCCCGCCCGCCTCGCTAGTCGAACAGGACGATCTGGCGCAGCGCCTCACCGTTGCGCAACGCCGCCACCGCCTCGTTCAGGTCGGTCAGCTTGATCCGGGCGCTGATCAGCGAGTCGAGGTCGAGCTGGCCCGCCTTGTACAGCTCCGCGAAGTACGGGAAGTCGTGCCTGACGTCGGCCTCGCCGTACAGCGAGGAGAGCAGGTTCTTGCCCTCGAACAGCAGGCTGAAGGCCGAGATCGACACCATGTCGTCCATGGCGCCCGCGCCCACCACGATGACGTCGCCGCCCTGGCGGGTGAGCTGCCAGGCGCTCTGGATGGTGGCCGACTTGCCGACGACCTCGAAGCCGTAGTCGAAGCCCTGTCCGCCGGTGAGCTCCTGGAGCGCCCCCGGCAGGTCGTCGGGGGTGACGGCGTGGGTGGCGCCGACCTTCAGCGCCAGCTCGTGCTTGGCGGCGAGCGGGTCGACGGCGAGGATGGTGCGCGCGCCCGAGATGCGGGCGCCCTGGATGACCGACAGGCCGACGCCGCCGCAGCCGATGACGGCGACGGTGGAGCCCGGCCGGACGCGCGCGGTGTTGACGGCCGCACCGACGCCGGTGGTGATGCCGCAGCCGATGAGGGCGGCCGCCTCCCACGGCACGGCGGGATCGACCTTGATCGCTCCCTGCCACGGGACGATGATCTCCTCCGCCCAGGTGCCGCTCCCTGCCATGCCGTACACCATCGTGTCGCCCATCCGGAAGGTGCCGGTGGTGAAGGACTCGACGACGTACTTCATGCAGAGGTACGGCTGGCCCCCCACGCACAGCGCGCACTCCTGGCAGGCGGGGCGCCAGTTGATGATGACGTGGTCGCCCGGCTGGACCGAGGTGACGTGGTCGCCGACCTCCACGACCTCGCCCGCGCCCTCGTGGCCCAGGACCAGCGGCACCGGCTGCGGAAGAGCGCCGGTCATCGCCGACAGGTCCGAGTGACAGACCCCGGTGGCCTTGATCTTGACGCGCACCTGGGCCGGGCCGACGGGGGCGAGAGTGATGTCGTCGCGGATGTCGAGCTTGTCGTCTCCTACGGTGTGGAGCAGCGCTGCGCGCATGGGGGGTTCACTCCTCGAGTGAGAGGGCGGCTTTCGGACATGACCGCACCGCGTGGCGGACGCGGTCCAACATCTCCGGCGGCGGCTCAGGCAGCAGGATGTGCAGCTGGTCGTCGTCGTCCACCTCGAAGACCTCGGGCGCGAGCCCCATGCACACGGCGTTGGCCTCGCAGACCAGGTAATCGACTTTGATCTTCATGACAGCCTCCTGTGGTCCCATGAGACCACTCTGGTCGGCTCCACGACGAACGCGGCGCGCTTTTTCCCGGTGTGTTCCACGTACTCCCTGAGCAGCTCGTCGGGCACGCCGGGGGTCATCCGCCGGGCGATCTCCATGCCGATGTCGAGGGTCGTCTCGACCTGCTCGGCGACGCCGTACACCAGGACGCCGCGGAGCTCGGCGTAGTCGTCGCCCGACTCGATCAGGCAGCTGACCCGCGGGTCGCGTTCCAGGTTGCGGGTCTTCTGCGCCTTGCCGTAGGTCCAGAAGGCGATCCGGCCGGCGTCCAGGGCGTAGAACATGGTCACCAGGTGCGGGGTGCCGTCCGGGTTGATGGTCGCGAGCTGCAGCTTGCGCGACTCCTGGAGGAAGGCGGCGATGTCGTCGTCGGACATCGCGATGCGGGCGCGCTGGTTCACGTGCCAAGTAGAACAGGTTCCAGAATCTCGTTCAAGAGGAATGTTCGGTTCGAGTCGTGAGTAAGGTGCTCGTCATGGAGATGCCGCCCGATCTGCTGCTGGCCGCCGAGCGCGCCAAGGGGTTCATGCCCGCCGACGAGGGCATGGCGCTGTTCAGGGCCGCCCTCCGGTACGGCACGCGCGGCCCCATCTGCGAGATCGGCACCTACTGCGGCAAGTCGGCCGTCTACCTCGGCGCCGCCGCCCGCCTGACCGGCTCGGTCGTGGTGACGGTCGACCACCACAGGGGATCGGAGGAGATCCAGCCGGGCTGGGAGCACCACGATCCCACGCTCGTCGACCCGCGCTTCGGGAAGATGGACTCCCTGCCGACCTTCCGCACGACCATCGCGGAGGCGGGCCTCGAGGACGAGGTCATCGCGATCGTGGGCCGCTCGGAGCAGGTCGCGCGGCTGTGGAACACGCCGCTGGCGATGCTGTTCATCGACGGCGGCCACTCCGACGAGCCGGTGACGCGCGACTACGAGGGCTGGTCACCGCACGTGATGGTGGGCGGGGCGCTGGTCTTCCACGACATCTACCCGGATCCGGCCGACGGCGGGCAGGCGCCGTACCGGGTGTATCTGCGCGCGCTGGAGACCGGCGCCTTCGAGGAGACCTCGGTGACGGGCTCGCTCCGCGTCCTGACCCGCCTGCGCTAGCCGGTCCCTTCTTCCACGGCCGGTCCCGCCTTCCTGCGGCCAGGGCACGCCTTCATGGAGCCGGGTCCGGTGCAGTCAGTGAGCGCGGCGCCGCCGGCAGCCCCTCACCGGTTCCTGCGGAGCCACGCGCGGCGGGTGTGGGCCTGCCAGGAGAGGAAGTCCTCGGGGCTGTGCGGGTCGTGACCGAGCTCGATCAGCGCCCGGTCCGCCCACGCGGCGGCCTGCTCGGGCTCGGCCCCCGCCATCAGCTGGACGGCGTGCTCCGCGTGGCCGGGCAGGTGCCCCTCGCGGAGCATGGCGGCCGCCGCGAGGGCCGCGCCCTGCGTCAGATGGGCGCGGAAGCCGTCGGAGGCGGCGTAGGCGGTCAGCCTGCACAGCTCGTCCAGGTCCGCGCCGCCCACATACGTGGCCGCGAACGCCACGCCGCTCCACAGGTCCGCCCTGCGCGTCGCCGGATACTCGGCGACGCGCGCCGAGACGTCCTCCGGCGAGGCGCAGTCGTGGAACCAGAGCATGCGCCCCAGCCCCTGGTCGAACAGCGCGCGCCGGCTCCTGGTGAGCAGGCGGGGAACGGCGCGCTCACCCACCATCCGGTCGGCGCGGGCGAGCGAGCGCTGGAAACCGAACCCGTCGACCGCCAGCCAGCGCAGCAGCGGATGCGTGCCGCCGAGACCCTGCAGGGGGCGGACCCGCAGCCCCGCGTACGCCCGGCCGGCGCCGAGGTACGCGAGGTGCTGGTGCCGTATGGCGGGGCCGGCTAGTAGCTCGCGAAGGCGCCGGCCCCGGGTCATGGTGAGCAGGTCGAGGGTCGCGCACGCCGTGGCGGCGCCCGCGTACCCGAAACCGCGCTGCTCGGGTGAGAGCTCGTCGATCCTGCCCGTCTCGCGGGACAGGACCGCGTTGTAACCGAAGACGTACGACCGCTCGGAGCGCTCGATGGCCGCTCGGGCGGGCCCCGACCGCAGGCGGAAGCGGCGCCTGCCGAGGTCGGCCTCGGCAGGGTCCTTCGCCAGCAGGCGCCGGAGCCCCGACGAAGGGGAGACGGTCGGATCGGTCGTGACCTGCTCCAACAACGCAAGCGTGCCCGTGTCGCCCACTCTTCCCCCGAAGACGCATCGAACGGCCACTGACGAACCTAGTGAGCGCGTCGCGGCGTCCCTCGGCGGCGCTCCGCCCCCTGTGGCAAAGAAGCGATAAAACGGCTTGCGGGTGCCGGCGGCCGGGAAGCGCCGTGCGGGATCAGGAACGCTCGCCGTACAGGGAGGGGCTGGTCTGCCCGGAGACGGGGATGTCGCGGAACAGGCCCGCGGCCGGGGTGAACCCGGAGAGGGCGTCGGCGGCCAGGATCACGGCGGCGGCGGTGTAGCCGGAGCGCTCGTGCGGGAAGTGCTTGCGGTTCACGAACTGCCAGCCGGTCCAGTACGAGCCGTCCTCGTGCCGCAGGTGCTGCATGTCGGCGAACAGCCGTCCGGCCCGCTCGCGGTCGCCGACGGCGTCGAGGGCGAGCACGAGCTCGCAGGTCTCCGCGCCCGTCACCCACGGCTGGTCGGACACGCAGCGGATGCCGAGGCCGGGCACGACGAAGGTGTCCCACTCCTTGTCGAGCAGGTCGAAGGCCAGGTCGCCGCGGACGGCGCCGCCGAGCACGGGGTAGTACCAGTCCATCGAGAAGCGGCTCTTGTCGGCGAACGCCTCGGGATGGTTCCGCAGCACGTTGGCCAGACGGTCGGCGGCCAGCTCCCAGTGGGGCTGCGGGTCGCCGAGCCGCTCGCCGAGCAGGACACCGCTGCGCAGGCCCTGGTGGATGCTGGAGCAACCGGTCAGCAGCGCGTAGCCGGACGGGTGGCCCTCCGCGTCACGCTCCCAGACGATCTCGCCGCGCGGGGTCTGGAGGTCGACGACGTAGTCCAAGGCCTTCTTGACCATGCCCCAGCGCCCGTGCGCCGCGTCCAGGTCCTCGGTGACGAGGAGGTCGTGCCAGGCGCCGACGGCCACGTAGGCGGCGTGGTTCGTCTCGCCGCCCCGCTCGACCGCCTCGCCGGCGACCAGCTTCATCGGCCACGAGCCGTCCTCGCGCTGGTGGGCCGCCAGCCAGGCGTAGCCGCGCTCGACCTCGTCCCTGAGGCCCGCCACGGCCATGGCCATGAGGCACTCGACGTGGTTCCACGCGTCGACGTGCCCCTCGGGCCACGGCACGCCGCCGTCGCCCTCCTGGATGGCCGAGATGCTCAGCGCTGTCCGGAGGACGTGCTCCCGCGTGATCACGCAGGCTTCCTGATGTAGAGCACCACGCTCTTGCCGACGACCTGGTTCAGCACGGCCTCGGCCACCCTGGTCGTCCGCGGGCGCTTCATGATGTCCCAGACCAGGAGCTTGTGGTACGCCTTGGCCAGCGGGTGGTCGTCATTGTTCACGCCGACCGCGCACTTGATCCACCAGTACGGCGCGTGCAGGCCGTGCGCGTAGTGGTGCGGACCCACCCTGAAGCCCGTCGCCTTCAGCTTGGCCCTCAGCTCCGCCAGCGTGTAGATCCTGATGTGCCCGCCGGGAGCCGTGTGGTAGGCCTCGCTCAGCGCCCAGCAGATCCGCTCGGGCAGGAACGCGGGCACGGTGATCGCGGCCAGCCCGCCCGGCTTGAGCACCCGCAGGATCTCCCGCATCGCGGTCGTGTCCTCGTGGATGTGCTCCAGCACCTCGGCGGCGATCACCCGGTCGAAGCTGTCGTCCTCGAACGGCATGTCGAGCGCGGTGCCCTGGACCGTCTCGCCGGTGCCCTCGGCCTCGCCGGCCTCCTCCATCGCCGCGAACATCGACTTCACGCCGTCGAGCTCGGCCTGGTCCATGTCGAACGCGACCACGTCCGCGCCCCTGCGCAGCACCTCGAAGGCGTGGCGGCCGCCGCCGCAGCCCAGGTCCAGCACCCGATGGCCCGGTCCGACGGGCAGCCGGGTGAAGTCGACGGTCAGCACTTGCCGAACTCCTCAATGGCCTCTCTGTAGGCCTCGACGGTCTTCTTGGCGACGACGTGCCAGGTGTAGCGCTCCATCACGCGGTCGTAGCCCGCCTTGCCGACCCGCTCGCGCTCCTCGGGGTCGTCGTGCAGGCGGCGCAGCACCGCGGCGAGCTCCTCGGGGTCGCCCGGCGCCACCTGCACCGCCGCGTCGCCGACCACCTCGGGCAGCGCTCCGGTACGGCTGGCGACCAGCGGGGTGGCGCAGGCCATGTGCTCGACGGCGGGCAGGGAGAAGCCCTCGTAGAGGCTCGGGACCACGGAGATCTCCGAGGTGGCGATCAGCTCGCCGAGCTCGTCGTCGGAGATGCCGTGGACGAAGCGGACCCGGTCCTGGAGCGACAGCTCCTGGACGAGCTGCTCGGTGGGGCCTCCGGGGGTCGGTTTGCTGACGACGGTAAGGTTCACGTCGCGCTCGGTGGCCAGCTTGGCGACCGCCCGCAGCAGCGTCGCGACGCCCTTCATCGGGGAGTCGGCGGAGGCCACGGCGACGATGGAGCCCTTCCTGCGCGGCTTGTCCGGCCTCGGGTGGAAGTAGCGCGTGTCCACGCCGAGCGGGATCAGGCGCATGTTGGCCTGCGGGACGTTGAAGTCGCGGTGGATGTCGGCCAGGCTCGACTCGCTGACCGTGAGGATCGGCTTCAGCCTCGGCGCCACCTTGGCCTGCATCCTGACGAACCCGTACCACCTGCGCATGGTCAGCTTCTTGGCGCCCGTGGCCGCCTCGAGTTCGATGCGCCGGTCCACGCTGATCGGGTGGTGGATGGTCCCCACGACGGGGAACAGCTTCTGGATGCCGAGCAGGCCGTACCCGAGGGTCTGGTTGTCCTGGACGACGTCGAAGTCGCCGACGCGCTTCTTGAGCTCGCGGTAGGCGCGCAGGGTGAAGGTCAGCGGCTCGGGGAAGCCTGCCGTCCACATCGTCCCGACCTCGAGCCAGTCGATCCAGTCGCGGTACTCGTGCAGCTTCGGGGTGCGGAAGGGGTCTTCGTCGCGGTAGAGGTCGAGGCTCGGGACCTTGTTGAGGATGACGCCCTCGTCCAGCTCCGGGTACGGCTGGCCGGAGAAGACCTCCACGTGGTGACCCAGTGCGACCAGTTCTCTGCTGAGGTGGCGGAGGTAGACGCCTTGACCGCCACAGGTGGGCTTACTCCGGTAGGAAAGCAGCGCAATCCGCACGGATACCCCTTTCTCCACCGGTACCGTGAAAGATGACCTTAGTCTGCGCACCTTACCATTGGGTAGGTATGCGGGACCTCTTGTGGAATTGTTCCTCGGTTGGCTTTCACGGCGCGCGAACTGGGAAGTTAGCCTGACCGAACGGCGTTCGGTGGAACGCGTTCTATGGCGGTTGCTGCTTCACCAGGGACCTAGCTGTACATTCCCGTCCCAACGACTAACGATGGAGGACCCCGTTGGCCAGGCGCGCGCTGATCACCGGCATCACCGGGCAGGACGGTTCCTACCTGGCCGAGCATCTGCTCTCCCTGGGCTACGAGGTGTGGGGGCTGGCCAGAGGACAGGCCAACCCGCGGGTGTCCCGGATGCGCAAGCTGCTGGCCGACGTCCAGGTCGTCAGGGGCGACCTGCTCGACCAGGGCTCGCTGATCTCCGCGGTGGAGAAGGTGCGGCCCGACGAGGTCTACAACCTCGGGGCGATCTCGTTCGTGCCGATGTCGTGGGAGCAGGCCGAACTGACGGCCGAGGTCACCGGCATGGGCGTGCTGCGGATGCTCGAGGCCATCAGGGTGTGCTCCTCGCGCGGCGCCTCCATCCGCTTCTACCAGGCCTCGTCCTCCGAGATGTTCGGGCAGGTCAGCGAGACGCCGCAGAACGAGCGCACCTCCTTCCACCCGCGCTCGCCGTACGGGGTGGCCAAGGCCTACGGGCACTTCCTCACCCAGAACTACCGGGAGTCCTACGGCATGTACGCCGTGTCGGGGATCCTGTTCAACCACGAGTCGCCGCGACGGGGCGCCGAGTTCGTCACGCGCAAGGTGTCGCTCGGGGTGGCCCGGATCAAGCTGGGGCTCGCCTCGGAGCTGCGGCTCGGCAACCTCGAGGCGCGGCGCGACTGGGGGTTCGCCGGCGACTACGTCAAGGCGATGCACCTCATGCTGCAGGCCGATGCGCCCGAGGACTACGTGATCGGCACGGGACGCACGCAGTCGGTGCGGGAACTCGTCGAGGCGGCGTTCAAGGCGGCCGACCTGGACTGGGAGCGGTACGTCGTGTGCGACCAGGCGCTGCACCGGCCGGCCGAGGTGGACCTGCTGTGCGCCGACCCGAAGAAGGCCCGCACCCAACTGGGGTGGGAGCCTGTGGTGTCGTTCGAGGAACTCGTGGCGATGATGGTCGAATCGGACATCCGCCTGCTTTCCAACGGGGGCGATCCCGACCAGGACAGCTCCTGGCCCTGACCCCTGGTGCGGGTGCGGGCGGTAGGCGGCCCTGCCCCCCGGCGCGGGGTGTGGACGGTTGTGGCCTTGCCGGCCCCGCGTGGCGGTGGGGGAGACGCTCGCCATGGCCGACAGGGGCGCCGCCTCCCCCCGCGAGACGTGGCTGCGGGTCATCCTCGTCGAAGGCGGCCTGCCCAGACCCGCCACCCAGATCCGCGTCGACCTGCCGGGTGACAGGCTCGCCTACCTCGACCTCGGCTGGCCCGCGCACTTCCTCGGCGTCGAGTACGACGGGCACGAGCACCACAGCTCGCCCGCCGACCGGCGGCGCGACGCCAACCGCCGCGCCGCCCTGCGCGAGGCGGGATGGCGGGTCATCCCCGTCAGGCGCGACGTCGTCCCCGCCCGCTCCGCCGACCTCGTCGAGCAGGTCGCCAACGCCCTCATCGAATGCGGCTGGCAGCCCGCTCCGGCCGAGGTCACCCGCATCCTCGCCCGGCTGAGCGCCGCTCGCCGCCGCCGGTGGTGATCACGGATGCAGCGACAGCCCCTTGGTGACCTTGTCCACCGTGTTCCTGGGCCCGTAGAGCGCCAACCCCACCACCTGCAGGTCCTCGGCCGCCACCGCCCGCACCGCGGCCCTGTTGTCGTCGTCGTTGCCCGTCTTGAACAACTCCTCGGTGTAGACGGCCACCCGTATCCCCCTGGCCAGGGCGCGCTCGCGCACCCGCGCGAGGTCCTCCCCGTCGCCGGCGTAGACGAGCACCGGCTGCCTGAACATCGGCAGGTAGACGTTGCCCGACCCGTCCTCGTACGGCTGCCCGACCGTCTCGGGCTCCCCACCCGCCACAGCGCTGGAGAGGAAGGCGGTGACGTTCAGCTTCTGCCAGACAGCGAGATCCCGGCGGACCACGATGCCGATCTTCGTATCGAACCGCATGCGCCCAGCCTCCCGTTGCACGGGCCAGGCGGTCTTGAACGCTCGTGCGCACCGGAACACCGCTGCGCACCTTGGGCTCCTCCTGCCCGCGTGTACGGCCGGCGGTCACGCTCCGCCGTCACCGGCCCGCAGGGGTGGGCGGCGGGCCCAGGTGGCCCAGCGCCAGAGCCATTCCAGCGGACCTTGGCGGTATCTCCGCAGCCAGAGCGTGGACCACAGCCACTGCACGGCGAGGATGGCGCCGGCGATCGCCACGACCATGGCCGAGGTCCAGCCGTCAGGCGAACTGCCGATGAGACGGGCGGTCACCAGGACCAGGAGCGTGGCGGTCAGGTAGTTGGTCAGCGCCATACGGCCCAGCGGCGCGAACACCCTCTGGAGCGCCGGCCGCAGCGGCGTTCTGAGCAGGAGCAGCAGAGCGCACACGTACGCACCGGCGATCAGCAACCCGGCGAGGCCGAACCAGGGGTGCGAGTCACCAGCCGGCGTTTCGATCTGCAGCAGGACGGCGGGCACCGCCCCCGCCGCGAAGAGCAGGCCCAGCGCGGCCGGACCCCACACGGCACGCTCGATCCGGTCGATCACGCCGTACCGGGTCAGTGCCGAGCCCAGCAGGAACAACCCTGGCACCAACGGCACGCCGTTGCCGCCGAGAATCGGCGGCAACACCAGGAGGACCGCGGCGAGTCCCGCGACGGCCCAGCGCGGCAGCCAGGTCGAGGGCAGCAGCACCAGCAGGCCGACGACGGCATAGATGGTCAGGATGTCGCCCCGCCACAACACGAACATGTGAACCAGGCCGATGGCGAGCAGCGCCAGGAGGCGGCGCAGCAGGAGCACCCGCGGGTGCGGGACCTTCCGTCCCGCGGAGTCCAGCAGCAGCGAGAAGCCGACCCCGAACAGCAGGGAAAAGATCGGGAAGAAGCGCTGGTCGACGAACAGCCCCAGCCAGGCGCCGTCATCCTGACTCGCCGCCACCATGGGCTGGGTGACCGATGCGCCGTCGACCATGTGGGCGATCGGCTTGACGTTGGCCAGCAGGATTCCGCACAGGGCGAACCCGCGGACGACGTCGAGCGCGGCGATGCGAGGGCGGGCGGCCGAGCGCGGCTCCCCATGGGCGACGACGTGGCGACCTGCCTGCTCGGACAGCCCGGGCGGGGGAGCAGCAGTGCTGCCCGGCTCGTGGTGGCCGGGGTGTCGAAGCCGGGCGTGCTGGGGCGGGCGGAATTCTTCATCGGACGGGTGGAACTCTTCACGGGACATGAGGACACATCCTGCGGACCCGGGTCCGGGAGCGGCACGGGTCGAAAGCAGGGTTCGCGGCAGCGGGACCGTACTTTCGGCCGGTTCAGCGCAAGGGCTCGGCGGCCTAGCCTGAAGCGCGTGAACGGCCGTGATCGACTGGACGGGCGCCCCGAGGGCGAGGCCGGCGCCCGGGGCGTGGCGACGGCGGCTGAGGCCGAGGTTCGGTGCGTCGGGACGGTGGCCGAGGCTGAGGCCGAGGTTCGGGATGTCGGGACGGTGGCCGAGGGCGACGTCCGAGGTGTGGGATGGCGGGCGAGGCTGAGACTCCTGGTGGGGACGGTGGCCAAGGCCGATGTCCGAGGTATGCGGGCGGCGGGCGAGGCCGGGCTCGGGGTCGTGTTCGCCGGTCTGCTGGCCTTCTGGGCCTATCGGGTCGCGGACAGTTGGGGCGGCGGCTACTGGACGTTCGGGTGCGTGGCCGGGGCGATCGTGTGCGGGCTCGCCCTGGCGCGGCGGCGCGGCCGGGCGTGGGCGGCGGTCGCCGGCCTGGCCGTCGCGGTGGCGGCCGTCCTGGCCTCCCGGTTCGGCGGACTGCCGGCCGAGCCCGGCCCGGCCATGGCCCTGGCCCTGTCCGTGCTGGTCGGGTCGGCGGTCAGGGCGCTTCCTGTCCTCCAGGCCTGCGCCGTCGCTGCCGGTGGGCTGGCGGTGGCCGCCAGCAGCCTGCTCAGCGCCCACGCGTCCGCCTCCCCCCTCCCGCCCGTGACGGCGCTGAACGCCGGCGCATGGCTCGCCGGGGTCGCGATCGGGCTGTGCTCACGCCTGCTGGCCGCCCGCCGCCGGGCCATGGCCGAGGACGTACGCCGCCACGAGCGCCTCCAACTCGCCAGGGAACTGCACGACGTCGTCGCCCACCACGTCACCGGCATCGTGCTCCAGGCCCAGGCCGCCCAGGTCCTCGCCCGCAAGCAGCCGGACCGGCTGAGCGGACCCCTGTCCGACATCGAGACAGCCGGCTCCGACGCGCTGACCGCCACCCGCCGCCTCGTCGGCCTGCTTCGGGAGGCCGTTCCGCCCACGCCGCCTCGCGAGAGCCTCGCCGACCTGGTCGAGCGCTTCGACGGACCCGACGTACGCCTGCGCCTGCCCGGCGGCGAGGACGAGCCGGCCTGGCCGCCCGAGGTGAGCAGCACCGTCTACCGGGTGGTCCAGGAGTCGCTGACGAACGTGGCCCGCCACGCCCCGCACACCCAATGCGTCGAGGTCACCGTCGTCCGCGAGCACGACACGGTCACGGTGGAGGTCTCCGACGACGCCCCGCCCGCCCCGGAACGGCGCTACCGCCGCGGCGGATACGGACTGGTCGGCATGCGCGAACGCCTGGAAGCGCTGGGCGGCACGCTCCGCGCCGGTCCCCGCCCGGGGCAGGCCGGCTGGTCGGTGCTCGCCACCCTGCCCCTGCCCACCCGCTCGCTCACCCGCCCGCCTGCCGGAAACGTCGATGACCATCCCAAGGAGCGACCCAGACCATCCCAGAAGGGCTGATGACGGTCGGGGAGCTGGCGCTTGTGACGTTCGTGGATGGGCTGGTGACGGCCCTGGACGGGCTGGCGACGGTGGGGTGGGGGTGTGCGTGACGGCCCTGGATGGTTTGGTGATCGTGAGTTGGGGTGTGTGTGACGATCGGGGGAGGGCTGATGGCGGCGGGAAGTGGGCGCGTGTGACGTTCGTGGATGGGCTGGTGAGGGTGGGATGGGGGTGCCCGTGACGATCCTGGAAGGGCCGATGACGACCGGGCGAGGGGGCCCATGACGATCAGTGTCCTGCTGGCCGATGACCAGGCGATGGTGCGCGCCAGCCTGCGCGTCATCCTCGAGGACCAGCCC
Source organism: Nonomuraea sp. NPDC003804 (assembly GCF_040610675.1). Classification (NCBI taxonomy): domain Bacteria; kingdom Bacillati; phylum Actinomycetota; class Actinomycetes; order Streptosporangiales; family Streptosporangiaceae; genus Nonomuraea; species Nonomuraea sp. NPDC003804. The sequence continues at coordinate 220,135 of NZ_JBEXMT010000011.1, read as the reverse complement.
GGTATCGAGGTCGTCGCCGAGGCCGCCGACGGCGACGAGGCGGTCATCCTGGCCCGGCGGCTGCGCCCGGACGTGTGCCTGGTCGACATCCAGATGCCCCGCCTCAACGGCATCGAGGTCACCCGCGCTCTGGCCGGGCCCGGCGTGTCCGACCCGCTGCGGGTCGTCGTGGTCACCACATTCGACCTCGACGAGTACGTCTACGGCGCGCTCCGCGGCGGCGCCGTCGGCTTCGTGCTCAAGGACGCCGGACCGGACCTGCTGGTGGAGGCCGTCCGGGCGGCGCATGCCGGGGACGCGCTCATCTCCCCGTCGATCACCCTGCGGTTGTTGCGTCACGTGACGTCCTCCGGGGCCCCTGCCGCCCGCCGTTCCGCGCAGCCGCTGTCGGAACGGGAGACCGAGATCGTCCGGGCGATCGCCAGAGGCCGCACCAACCAGGAGATCGCCGCCGAACTGTTCATCTCGCTCAGCACGGTCAAAGGCCACGTCTCCGCCGTCCTGACCAAGCTCGGCGTCCGCAACCGGGTCGAGATCGTCTCCTGGGCCTGGGAAAGCGGCCTGATGGGCGGCTGGTAGCAGCCCACCCCACCTGATGGCCCCGGAGCCCCCCGGCTCAGGCGCGGGGTGCGTAGTCGTGGAGCGAGCTCGCCGACGGTCTGCCCTGGCCTGCCGACGAGTACGCCCGCGACCAGGACAGCCGGCAGGTACCCCCGTCCGTAACCCCGACCACACGATGCGACGGACACAGATGCGGCGGACACAATGGGAAGGTGACGCGTGACTGGTCCCGCTACTGGCGCTCTCCCGACAGGCCGCTGGAGGCGATGCACGCCCACTTCGAGCAGCACGTCTACCACCGCCACAGCCACGACACCTACTCCTTCGGCGTCACCGAGATCGGCGCGCAGGCCTTCACGTGCAGGGGCTCGGCCCACACCAGCGCCACCGGCATGGTCATGGCGTTCAACCCCGACGACCCCCACGACGGCCACGCCGCGGACCGGTTCGGGTTCACCTACCGGATCATCCACATCGGCCCCGAGGTGGTCGCCGACGCCCTGGAGGACAGCACGGGCAGCCGCATGGGCCTCCCCCTGTTCACGGCACCCGTCCTGGAAGACCCCGTGCTCGCCCACACGTTGCACGCCCTCCACCGCGCCCTCCTCGGTGGCGCCTCCACCCTGCGCCGCGACGAACTGCTCAGGGCCACGGTCGCCGCGATGGTCCGCCGCGGCAGCACCACCGGGGACCTGCCCAGCGGCACACCGCTAACCGGCGCCCAGCTCATCGCCGAACGCGTGCGCCGCCGCCTCGACGACTCGCCGCTGGACGATCTCACCGCCGCTGACCTCGCCCAGGCCGCAGGGTGCAGCCGTTTCACGGTCTACCGGGCCTTCCAGTCGGCGTACGGCTTCGCGCCGAGCGACTACCAGCGCCAGCTCAGGCTCAGGATCGCCCGGCGCCTCATCGCCCGCGGGCTTCCCCTCGCCGAGGTGGCCGCCCGGTCGGGGTTCGCCGACCAGAGCCACCTGACCCGCTGGTTCACCCGCACCTACGGCGTCACCCCCGGCATCTACCGTCAGGCAGGCCTTCTTCCCAGAAGATGACACACCGAACGACGGCTCGCCGGCTCCTGCGGACACCGAGGCCGGACGAGGAAGCACGCCTGACCGGCGGCCAGAACGCGCCAGTCCCCGTCCGGGGTCCCTTCCAGGTCTCTGGCGTCGCTACGCCTTCGTCCCGATCGCAACCCCACCTCCGACCGTTGCCGCCAGTGCCGCGGCCGGTGAGGGCTGCTGGACGGGTGCGCTCGTGGACGGCGTGCCCTGTACCCGGTATCCCTGTCGGCGTGTTGCCCTCGATGTGCCCTCTCTGCGAGTCGAAGCTGCCCTTCAGGGATGTCAGGCGCACCCGGAGGCGTTCGCCTGCGGACGTGCTCTGCGGATGTGCCCTCAGGAGGAGCGTGTTTTGCGGGACGTGTCCTCAGGAGGACGTGCCCTGAGGACGTGTTCTGCGGGCGTGCCCTGAGGACGTCCTCTGCGGATGTGTCGTCAGTAGGACGTGTCCTGCGGACGTGCTCTGCGGATGTGTCCTCAGGAGAGGGTGACGGGAAGGTCCTTGATGCCGTTGATGAAGTTGGAGCGCAGCCGCCGGGCCTCGCCGGTCTGTCGGATCCGGGGGAACCTCCTGGCCAGTTGCTCGAACAGCACCCGCAGTTCCAGCTTGGCCAGATGGTTGCCGAGGCAGAAGTGCGCTCCTCCGCCGCCGAAGCCGATGTGCGGGTTCGGGTTGCGGCCGACGTCGAACGTCTCGGGGTCGGTGAAGACGGCGGCGTCCCTGTTGGCCGAGGAGTAGAACACAACCACCTTGTCGTCGGCCTTGACGGGTTGCCCGCCGAGAGTGAGGTCGGCGGTGGCCGTCCTGCGGAAGAGGTTGACCGGCGAGACCCAGCGGACGATCTCGTCGGCCGCGGTCCTGGCGAGCGTGGGGTCGGCGGCGAGCCGTTCCCACTGGTCGGGGTGCTCGAAGAGGGCGAGCATGCCGCCGGACGCGGCGTTGCGCGTGGTCTCGTTGCCGGCCACGACGAGGAGCAGGACGAACAGCTCGAACTCGTTCTCGGTGAGGCGTTCGCCGTTCTCGTCGGGCTGGAGGAGCTTGGTGACGATGTCGTCGCGAGGGGCGACGCGGCGTTGGGCCGCGAGCGTGGAGGCGTAGGAGTAGACCTCCATGGCGGCGGCGCCGCCTTCATCGGGGGAGGCGGCGTAGTCGGGGTCCTGGGCGCCGATCATGCGGTTCGACCAGGTGAAGAGCTTGTCGCGGTCGGAGACGGGGGCGCCGAGGAGTTCGCAGATCACGTAGAGCGGCAGGGGAGCGGCGATCTCGGTGACGAAGTCGGTGTCTCCTGAGCACTTGTCGAGGAGGTCGTCGCAGATGTCGCGGATGTGCTGCTCGAGGGCGCTGATCGTGCGAGGGGTGAAGCCGCGGTTGACCAGGGCGCGCCGCCTGGTGTGCTCGGGCGGATCCTGGTTGAGCATCATCATCCGCTGCAGCGCGCGCTGCTCCTCGGGCATCTCGTTGAACAGGGCGAGCTTGCGCGCCGACGAGAACAGGTCCGAGTGGCGGGAGACGTGGGTGACGTCCTCGTGCCGGGTGACGGCCCAGAAGCCCGGCTCGCCGGGGTGCCAGTAGACGGGCGCGTGTTCCCGGAGCCAGCGCAGTTGCTCGTGCGGGGGGCCGGAGGTCGCGTACTGGTCCTGATCGACGAGATCGATGCGCACGAGCCGTCACCTCGACTTGATCAAGCGCTTGGTAGGACAATGTATTGAAACGTGTTCTATTACACGGCTGGACAACGGTCAAGACGCCGATCGGTGCCTTCCGCGTGCCGCCGCCGTCCCGGATGGGCGGCTCTTCCGTCGTGACACCTGCCCGCGCAGACGCCTGGAGACGCCTCCTCCTGCGGGTGCGCGCCCCGCCGTGTGGGCTGGCTCCGTCGATGGAGGCTGGGGGCCGTCCTTCTGTAGGGGTCGGCATCCGCCTGCCGGCAGGATCCGGCCGAGCCCTGTTGATACAGGTTCTCGACTCGGGATCAGAGGATGCCGGGGGCGCGACATGCCGAGGTCTCGGGGCTCCCACCTGTACGGCGGGTGCCGGACCGTGGTCGTCGAAGGTTCGCTGGGTCGCCTGTATGGCGGGTGCCGGACCGTGCGTGTCGAAGGTTTGTCGGCCCGACGTACGGCGGGTGCCGGACCGTGCGTGTCGAGGGTTCGTCGGCCCGCCTGTACGGCGGGTGCCGGGCCGCCACGTGTCGTCGTCCTCACGGGTGCCGGGTGCCGAAGTCCACGCGCATCTCCTTGATGCCGTTGATGAAGTTGGAGCGCAGCCGGCGGACCTCGCCCGCCAGGGCGATGTCGGGCAGGCGGCGGGCGATGGTCTCGAACAGCACGCGCAGCTCCATCCTGGCCAGGTGCGCGCCGAGGCAGAAGTGCGGCCCTCCGCCGCCGAAGCCGAGGTGCGGGTTCGGGTCCCTGCCGATGTCGAACACCTCGGGACGCGCGAACACCGACGGGTCCCGGTTTGCGGCGCTGTAGTAGACCACGATCTTGTCGCCGCGGCTGACCGGTTGGCCGCCGATGCTGGTGTCGGCCGTCGCGGTCCGGCGGAACTGCATGACCGGCGTGGCCCACCGGACGATCTCCTCGACCGCGGTGGGAAGCAGCTCGGGATGCGCCAGCAGCCGCCGCCACTGCTCCGGGTGGTCGAAGAACGCCTTCATCCCGAGCGAGGCCGCGTTGCGTGTGGTCTCGTTGCCCGCCACGGCCAGCAGGATCGTGAACATCCCGACGTCGTCGGGTGACAGCACCGCCCCGTCGGCGTCCGGAGTGATCATCTTGGTGATCAGGTCGTCGCGGGGGTCGTGGGTGCGCTCGGCCGCCAGCGCGTTGCCGTACGCCATCAGCTCGCTCCCCGCGGCCTGCCCGTCCTCGTAGGTGGTCTGGAACTCGGGGTCGTCCCACCCGATCAGCCGGTTCGACAGGTCGAACAGCAGGTCCCTGTCCTCGACGGGCGCGCCGAGCAGTTCGCAGATCACCTGCAGTGGGAGCGGCGCGGCGACCTGGGTGACGAAGTCGCCCTCGCCCGAGCACCGGTCGAGGAGGTCGTCGCAGACCTCCCTGATGTGCTGTTCGAGCCTGCCGATCATGCGGGGGGTGAACCCCTTGTTGACCAGCGAACGCCGTTTGGAGTGCTCGGGCGGGTCCTGGTTGAGCATCAGCAGCCGTTGCAGTTCCTTGTCGGGCTCCGGGTACTCCCCGCTCATCGCCAGGCCCTCGTAGGAGGAGAACAGTTCGGGGTGCCGGGAGACGTGCACCACGTCGGCGTGCCTGGTGACCGCCCAGAATCCGGGGCTTTGCGGGTCGGCGTGCCAGTGCACGGGGGAGTGCTCCCGCAGCCATGCCAGATCCCGGTACGGCACGCCGCGCTCGTAGACGGCGGGGTCGTAGAGCTCGATCATGCGGCGGCTCCTCACTTGATCAAGCGCTTGGTCTCGTAAGTGTTGTATTACGGTCCTGTACGCCCGTCAAGGAGAGCTGCTTTTCTAGCTAGATTGCATTCCTAACTAGCTTGCTTTACGGTCTAAGTCGTTACGGAACCTTCCTCGATGGTCGGAGGTCGCTCCCCATGCCTGTCGTCCTGTTCGCGCTCCTGGTGATCCACCTGGCCGTCGTCAGCCCCCTGCTCGGCCGCCGCACCTACGCGGCCCTGCGCGAGAACCGGAGCCGGTACACGCGGATGTCCCTCATCTGGATCGGCGAGCTGTGGGCGATCGCGCTCGTGGCGCTGGCGATCGTCGGGCTGTCTTCCGACCTGGACCTGGCGGGCATCGGCCTGCTCGCGACCGAGGACCTCTCGACGGTGCTCGGGATGATCGTCGGCCTGACGATCGTGACCCTCGCCGCCGGCCTGGTGATCCGGCTCAAGAAGATCACGATGCCGGGGCAGGCCGCGTTCGAGGCGCTCATCCCCAGGACGGCGGGCGAGCGCTGGCTCGCGCTCGGTCTGGCCATCAGTGCAGGCGTCTGCGAGGAGATCGTCTACCGAGGGCTGCTGATCTCGGGCTTCATGTCGCTCCTCGACCTTCCCCGGCCGGTCGCGGCGGGCCTGGCGCTGGCGATCTTCGTCGTGGGGCACCTCTACCAGGGCTGGAGGGGCATGGTGATGGTGACGCTCGCCGGGTTCTCGCTCACGATGCTCTACTTCTCGACCGGGTCGCTGCTTCTGCCGATCGTGCTGCACATCCTGGTCGACGTCCGCTCCCTCCTCATCACGCCCCGGCTCGCCCCCACCGCCGAGGGCAGGGGGAACGGCACGGCGGGCGTCCCTACCGCCCACGCCTGACCGCTTCCCGCCGCCGGGTGGGCCTGCGGGCGGTGAGGTGGGGTCGGCGTGTGGTGAGGCGGCGGCCGTTCGGGTGATTGGAGATCGGGGCGGGCCGTCTCGATGGGTGGGGATCGGTGAGGAGGGAAGGCGGGCTGCTGGGCGAGTGGTGTAGGTGGTGGAGCGGGATAGATAGCATCACTACCGTGGAAAGATGGGGCGCATGACCGCTGATCGCCGTGCGAGCTGGCTCAAGGGCGTGCTCGACCTCCTGGTCCTCGCCAGCCTCACCGAGGGCGAGAACTACGGCTACGAGATCGCCAAGAGCCTCGCCGAATCAGGCCTGGGCCAGATCAAGGGCGGCACCCTCTATCCCGTCCTCAACCGCCTGGAGGAGGCCGGCCTGGTCGCCGCCGAGTTCCGGGTGACCGAGCGGGGCCCCGGCCGTCGCTACTACCGGCTCACCGAGCAGGGCAGGCGGACGCTCACCGAGCAGGGCGGCCTGTGGCTCGCGTTCGACCGGTCCGTGCGGTCGGTGCTGGAGCAGGGAGGCGTCAATTGAGCCGCTACTTCGACGAGCTCGCCGTACGGCTGCGCGAACGCGGGATTCCGGAGGAGACCGTGCGGGCCACGGTCGCCGATCTGAGCGCTTACCTGGCCGAGACCGGCGCCGACCCGGAGGAGGAGTTCGGCACGGCGGAGGAGTTCGCCGAGCAGCTCAAGATGACGCCGGAGACGGAGCCGGCCGTCCAGGCCGACACCTGGCGCTGGACCGCCGACATCTTCGTCGACGAGCGGCGGCTGAACGAGTTCGGTGACCAGGGCTGGGAGGTCGACAAGGTCGACGCGCTCGGCTGGTTCGTCAGCCATCGCGATCCGCGCGAGCCCCAGCGGTGGGAGTACCGCAGGGAGGTCGGCACCCGCAAGGGCAGGCAGGCGCTGGCCGAGCGGCTGGCACCCGACGGCTGGGAACCGTGCGGCACGTGGGTGTTCTACGAGTACTTCAAGCGTCCGAAGGCCGCCAGCCTGGGTCCTGACGCGGCGATCGACTCGCCGCCGAGCGCTCCGGCGAAGGGCGTCTTCTTCAGCAGGCGGTTCTACGCGCTGATCGTGGTCATGGTGGTGGCACTGGCCGGGGCGCTGGCGTTGCTGCCGTCGGCGTCGGGCGCGGGGGAGGGGTTCCTGGTGGGCTTGCTTCTCGGCGCCGCGGGCGCTGGGCTGGCCGGTCTGGTCGCCCTCTGGGTGGCCGGCCGCCGCCATGACAGGTCCCGCCGCGAACCCTGACGTCGCAGGCCGACCGCCGGCGGCTTCAGGGGAGCACGCGGCCCCCCGAAGAGGGCCGCGTGCCGTTCCAGGTGTCAGAACGCGAGCCGCTGCCAGTCCGGCACCTCGCTCGCGCTCAACGTCCGCGCGAAGATCGCCATCCGGTCGACGGCCCCGCTGAGCCGCTGTCCGCCGCCCTGGTCGGCGGCGAAGCGCAGCGGCCGGGTGGCGCACCCGGTGATCCCGTCGGCGAGTACCTTGGCCCCGCCCGCACGGGCGCCGTCGACGTACACGGTGATCGTGCCGTCCCTGCCCATGGTGATGACCAGGTCGACGTACTTGTTCGCGGGCACCGTCGCGTCGGTGGTCACGTTCAGGCCCGCTCCGATGAAACGGACCTTGCCGGCGGGCGTCAGGTCCATCAGGACGCCGTCGGTGCCGGGGTCGCCGGAGGGCTGGAAGTCGAACAGCCGCCGGTATCCCGATCCGGCCGCCTTGACGCGGGCCGCGAACGACGCCTCGGGCAGGAACCCGAGCGTCGTCGGCGCGGTCGTCAGGTAGGTGGACCCGTCGAGCACCAGCCCTCCGTCGCCGTCGTAGGCGGCGTTGCCGGTCACGGTGGCGTTCCTGCCGTTGCCCGAGGTGTCGGTGACGGTCGAGCCCGAGCCGGGGTCCCATGCCACGAGCGGCTTGTCGGGGGACGGCACCGCGCAGGGAGCGACGGCGAGCACGGCACCGCCGGTGCCGGACCACGCGTCTCCTCGGGCGGTCGCGACGATGCGCGCCGTGCGCGAGCCGTCGGCGGGTCCCGAGGTGACGGCGAACGTCGCCGTCCTGCTGCCGCCGCCGGGCACGCCCGGCAGTTCGGCGGACGACGGGGTGGCGGTCCATCCCTTCGGCAGTGCCAGCGTCACCGCGCTTCCCGGTACGGCACGCCCGCCGGTGGCCGACACGGTGACCTCGACCGGGAAGCTCGCCTGCGGTCCTGTCGCGGCGGGCGCCTTGACCGCGACCGCGACCTGACCGGCGATCGTGTAGGTCTGCCCCGCCCTGGCGGTGAAGGTGATCGTGTCACCGTCGCGGGTGTGCGGGACCTTCTTCCCTCCGGCGTCGACGAGGCGGTACCGGCCGGCGATCACCTTGTTGCGCACCTTCAGCGGTCCTGCGGATCCGGCGCGCAGGGTGATCTCGGTGGCGGTGCCGCGGTCCCACGCGGCGTCGACGGTCACGTTGCCGCGGGCTCGCAGCCCCTTGACCGAGCCCGTGGCCCAGGCGGACGGCAGCGCGGGCAGCACGTGGACCACACCGGACTGCGACTGGAGCAGCATCTCGGCCATGCCCGAGGTGGCGCCGAAGTTGCCGTCGATCTGGAACGGCGGGTGCGTGTCCCAGAGGTTGTCCAGGGTGCTGCCGCGCAGCTGCTCGCCGAGCATCTTGAACGCGTGGTCGCCGTCGAGCAGCCGCGCCCAGAAGTTGATCTTCCAGGCCTTCGACCAGCCGGTGCCGCCGTCGCCGCGCGCGGTCAGCGAGACCTTGGCCGCCTCGGCCATCGGGGTGCCCGCGGTGATCTGCCGCCCGGGGTGCAGGGCGAACAGGTGGGAGACGTGCCGGTGGGTGTTGCGGGGGTCGTCCCAGTCGGTCTTCCACTCCTGGAGCTGTCCCCAGCCGCCGACGCGCAGGCCGGGGTCGAGCTTGGCCAGCGCCTGCCGTACCTCCGGTTCGTCCTCTCCGAGGACGGCGGCGGCCTCCAGCACGTTGGTGAACAGGTCGTGGACGATCTGCTGGGACATCGACGCGCCGGCGGAGAAGTCGCCCTGCTCGGGGGAGTAGCTGGGGGAGACGACGAGCTTGCCGTCGCGCGGGTCGGTGTGGAGGTTGTCCACCCAGAACAGCGCGGCCTCGCGCATCGCCGGGTAGACCGAGCGCAGGTAGGCGGTGTCGCCGCCGAAGCGGTAGTGGTCGAACAGCTGCTGGGTGGTCCACGCGGCCGCCTCGGGGAACCAGAAGGCGGTCGCCCAGTCGTGGACCCCGGTGTAGCCGAACGGGTTGGTCTCGTTGTGGACGACCCAGCCCCGCGAGCCGAACATCTCACTGGCGGTGCGCCGGCCGGGGGCGACCATGGCCTTGACGAAGTCGTCGTAGGGCCTGGTGGTCTCGGCGAGGTTGGTCTGCTCGGCCAGCCAGTAGTTCATCTGCAGGTTGATGTTGACGTGGTAGTCGGCCGACCACGGCGGGCTGGTGGAGTTGTTCCACACGCCTTGCAGGTTCGCCGGCAGCGAGCCCTCCCTGGAGGAGGCGATCAGCAGGTAGCGGCCGTAGGCGAAGAACATCGCCTCCAGCGCCCTGTCGTCGGTGGATCCGCCACCGGTGTAGGCCCTGAGCAGCTGGTCGGTCGGGATGCGCGGGGCCTGCTGCCCGAGGTCGAGCCGTACCCTGTCGAACAGGCCGCGGTGGTCGTCCAGGTGCGCGCTCCTGAGCGCGTCGTAGCCGCGGGCCGCCGCCTGGTCGACGGCGGCGGTGACCTTGGCGTGCGGGTCCTCGCCGCGGTAGGCGGGATACGTGCCGGCGTAGTCGGTGCCGGCCGACAGCACGAACATCGCGCTGTCGGCGCCGGTCACCGTGATCCGGTCGGCCCCGTCGGTACGGCTGCCGCCGCTGGTGACGACCTGGACCTGCGATTCGAACCGCATGCCGTTGTCGGCCAGGGCGCCGCGGACGGTGAGGCGGCCGTCCTTGACGCTCACGGTCTTGTCGTCGCGCGGTGACGAGGTGCGCAGCGTGAAGGAGACCTTGCCCGCCTCGGAGGCGCTCAGCCTGCCGACGATCACGTTGCCCGGGTGGCTGGCGAAGTACTCGCGGGTGTAGGTGACGCCGCCCGAGGTGTAGCCGACCTTCGCGACGGCTTCGCGCAGGCTCAGTTCCCTGCGGTAGCCGGTGGCGGCGGTGTGCCCGGTGTCCAGCCAGAGGTCGCCGAAGGTCTGGTAGGCGCCGAAGCCGCTCTTGGGCTGGCCGAGTTTCCTGGCCACGTCGTCCGGGGACATCTTGCCGTCGTGGTCGATCTGGGCCTGTACCTCGGCGATCGCGCCCGGTCGGGGGCTGGTCCAGTTGCCGTGGGTGTAGCCGCTCCTGGATCCGGGGCCGCCGGTCCACAGCGTCTTCTCGTTGAACTGCAGTTGCTCGGTCGCCACCCCGCCGAACACGGTCGCGCCGAGCGCGCCGTTGCCGATCGGCAGGGACTGCGTCTCCCAGCTGGTGGCGGGCTTGTCGTACCAGAGCGTGAGGTCGTCGGGCGGGTCGAGGGCGGTGGCCGCGCTCACCGGAGAGGTCACGGGCGACACTCCGATCATGAGGGCGGACAGCATGACTAACGCAAGCCGAGGGGCCACGGATTCCTCCGGTGACTGGTGGATGTGCGCCACGTTGTTAACACTTGAAACGTGGGGGTAACAAGAGCTTCGATCCGATGTTTAGTTGGATTTTTCGTTTCACATACAAGGACAGATCTCCATCGACCCAGGTCACGGATCGGATGTATCTGCGATGGAGGGCTTGACAGCCATGCGGCCACCCTCGAGCATCTGAGGGCGAGACATCCGATGTATAGCTGAAGGATGCGGTGTGAAGCTGCTGCGAGTTGGACCGGTCGGCCAGGAGCGGCCCGCGGTGATGGACGCGGGTGGAAGCCTGTACGACATCGGAGAGCCCGAAATCGACGGGGCTTTCCTCGCCTCAGGGGGAGTGGCGCGCGTCCGGGCCGCGCTGGAGCGCGGCGACCTGCCGGTGATCGACGCCGAGGGCCTGCGGGTCGGCCCCCCGATCGCCAGGCCGGGCAAGATCGTGTGCATCGGCCTCAACTACAGCGACCACGCGGCCGAGACCGGGGCCACCCCGCCTGCCGAACCCGTGGTGTTCATGAAGGCGCCCAACACCGTGGTCGGCCCCGACGACGGGATCCTGGTGCCCCGCCGCAGCGTGAAGACCGACTGGGAGGTCGAGCTCGCCGTCGTCATCGGGCGGACCTGCCGCTACCTGGAGTCGCGTGAGGACGCGCTGGCCGCGATCGCCGGTTACGCGATCTCCAACGACGTCTCCGAGCGCGAGTTCCAGCTGGAGCGCGGCGGCCAGTGGGACAAGGGCAAGTCGTGCGAGACCTTCAACCCGCTCGGCCCCTGGCTGGTCACCGCCGACGAGGTGGCCGACCCGCAGGACCTCGGCATGCGGCTGTGGGTGAACGGCGAGCTGCGCCAGAACGGCAACAGCAAGAACATGATCTTCGACGTGGCCGAGATCGTCCGCTACCTGAGCGCGTTCATGGTGCTGGAGCCCGGTGACGTCATCAACACCGGCACGCCCGCCGGGGTCGCGCTCGGCCTGCCCGGCCAGCCGTACCTCAGGGCGGGCGACGTCGTCGAGCTGGAGATCGACGGGCTCGGACGGCAGCGCCAGACGGTGGGCCAGGCATGAGCGACTACCGGATCGTGGGCATGGAGACCCACGACATCCGCTTCCCGACCTCGCGGGAGCTCGACGGCTCCGACGCGATGAACCCCGATCCCGACTACTCGGCCGCCTACGTGGTGCTGAAGACCGACGACGGCTTCGAGGGGCACGGCTTCGCGTTCACCATCGGCCGCGGCAACGACGTGCAGACCGCGGCCATCAGGGCGCTGGAGCCGTACGTGATCGGCAGGGACGCCGAGGACCTCGGCGGCCTGTACAAGACGATGGTCTGGGACTCCCAGCTGCGCTGGCTCGGCCCGGAGAAGGGCGTCATGCACATGGCGGTCTCCGCCGTGGTCAACGCCCTGTGGGACCTCAAGGCCAAACGCGAGGGCAAGCCGCTGTGGCTGCTGCTCGGCGAGATGACCCCCGAGCAGCTCGTCGACCTGGTCGACTTCCGCTACCTGAGCGACGCGCTGACCCGCGACGAGGCGCTGGCGATCCTGCGCAGGGGCGCGGCCGGCAAGGCGGAGCGGATCGCCTACCTCCAGGAGCACGGCTACCCCGCCTACACGACCTCCCCCGGCTGGCTCGGCTACGACGACGACAAGCTGCGCCGCCTGTGCAAGGAGGCCCTGGACGACGGCTTCCGGCAGATCAAGCTGAAGGTCGGCGCCGACCTCGACGACGACATCCGCCGCTTCAAGGTCGCCCGCGAGGTCTGCGGCCCCGACTTCCCCATCGCGATCGACGCCAACCAGCGGTGGGACGTGGGCGCGGCCATCCGCTGGGTCAACGCGCTGGCCGAGTTCGCCCCCCACTGGGTGGAGGAGCCCACCAGCCCCGACGACGTGCTCGGCCACGCCACCATCGCCAGGGCCGTAGCCCCGATCAGGGTGGCCACCGGCGAGCACGTCCAGAACCGCATGATCTTCAAGCAGATGCTGCAGGCGGGCTCGATGTCCTACCTCCAGCTCGACTCCGCCAGGGTCGGCGGCGTCAACGAGAACATCGCGATCCTGCTGCTGGCCGCCAGGTTCGGCGTGCCCGTCTGCCCGCACGCGGGCGGCGTCGGGCTGTGCGAGCTGGTTCAGCACCTGTCCATGTTCGACTACGTGGCGGTCACCGGGACGATGGAGGGACGGGTCATCGAGTACGTCGACCACCTGCACGAGCACTTCGAGGACCCGGTCGTGATCGAGCACGGCCGTTACGCCGCGCCGCGCCGCCCCGGCTTCAGCTCCGAGATGCGCCGCGCGTCCATCGCCGCCCACTCCTTTCCCGACGGTGAGGTCTGGAGGAACCAGTGACAGACATCAGAGCTCTCGTGACGGGCGGCGGATCCGGCATCGGGCTCGCCACCGCCGAGGCGTTCGCCGCCCGCGGCTGGCAGGTGGCCTGCCTGGACCTCAACCCGCCGGGTGATCCGTTCATCGCCGTCAAGGCCGACATCACCGACGACGACCAGGTCCGTACGGCTGTCGCGGAGGCCGCCGAGCGGATGGGCGGGCTCGACGTCCTGGTGAACAACGCGGGCATCGGCGCGCAGGGCACGATCGAGGACAACCCGGACGCCGAGTGGCAGCGGGTGTTCGACGTCAACGTGCTCGGCATCGTGCGGGTGTCGCGGGCGGCGCTGCCGTACCTGAGGCGGTCGGACCACGCCTCGATCGTGAACACCTGCTCCATCGCGGCCACCGCGGGGCTGCCCGACCGGGCGCTCTACAGCGCGACCAAGGGCGCCGTGCTGTCGCTGACGCTGGCGATGGCCGCCGACCACGTGCGGGAGGGCATTCGGGTCAACTGCGTCAACCCCGGCACCGCCGACACCCCGTGGGTCGGCAGGCTGCTGGACGCCGCCGTCGACCCGGAGGCCGAGCGGGCCGCGCTCAACGCCCGCCAGCCGATGGGCCGCCTGGTCTCCGCGCAGGAGGTGGCCGCGGCCATCGCCTACCTGGCCGGCCCGGAAGCGGGCGCGACCACCGGCACCTCGCTCGCCGTGGACGGCGGCATGCAGGGTCTCCGCCTACGCCCGAGCAACGAGCAACACACCCCCCAAGAAGAGGCGGCATCATGAAGTTCGGCCCCGTGGTCGCGAGCGCGGCCCTCCTGGCTCTCATCACCGCGTGCGGCAGCTCCACCGGGAGCGGCGCCAGTCCGAGCGCCGCCCAGGGCGGCGGCACCGGCGGAAAGATCGGTATCGACCACCCACGGGCCGACTCCGACTTCTGGAACTCCTACATCAAGTACGTCCCGAAGATGGCGGCCGAGCTCAAGGTCGACCTGATGAACCCGACCAACTCCCAGAACGACGTGGCCAAGCTGGTCGCCAACACCCAGGCGCTGGTCAGCCAGGGCGCCAAGGTCATGGTCATGGCCCCGCAGGACACCGGCGCCATCGCCTCCACGCTCCAGCAGCTGGAGAACAAGAACATCCCGGTCGTGACCGTGGACACCCGACCCGACAAGGGCAAGGTCTTCATGGTCGTCCGCGCCGACAACCGCGCGTACGGCACCAAGGCCTGCGAGTTCCTCGGCGAGAAGCTGGGCGGCAAGGGCAAGGTCGTCGAGCTGATGGGCGCGCTGTCGTCGGTCAACGGCCGTGACCGCGCCGAGGCGTTCCGCGAGTGCATGAAGACCAAGTTCCCCGGGATCACCGTCTTCGAGGAGCCCACCGAGTGGGACGGCGGCAAGGCCGCCTCCATGCTGCAGACCCGCCTGGAGCAGAACCCGGACGTCAAGGGCATCTACATGCACGCCGGAGGCGTCCACCTGGCGCCCACGCTGCAGGTGCTGAAGGCCAAGAACCTGCTGGTCGCGCCCGAGGATCCCAAGCACGTCTTCGTGGTGTCGAACGACGGCATCCCGCAGGAGTTCGAGGCGATCCGCAAGGGCGAGATCGACGCCACGGTCTCCCAGCCCGCCGACCTCTACGCCAAGTACGCGCTGTTCTACGCCAAGGCCGCCGCCGAGGGCAAGACGTTCAAGCCGGGCCCGACCGACCACGACTCGACCATCATCCAGCTGCCCAACGGTCTCGAGGACCAGCTTCCCGCTCCGCTCGTGACCAAGGAGAATGTCGACGACCCGAACCTCTGGGGCAACCAGGTCAAGTAATGAACATTCACGTTGAAGCCCGGAACATCGTGAAGCGCTTCGGCCCGACCGTCGCGCTGAACGGAGCCGGCATCTCCATCGCAGAGGGCGAGACCCACGCCCTTGTCGGCAGGAACGGCGCGGGCAAGTCCACGCTGGTGTCGATCCTGACCGGGCTCCAGCGCCCAGACGAGGGCGAGGTGCTGTTCTCCGGACAGGCGGCGCCCGCTCTCGCCGACAGGGACGCCTGGCGGCAGCGGGTCGCCTGCGTCTACCAGAAGTCGACGATCATCCCCGAGCTGACGGTCGCCGAGAACCTCTTCCTCAACCGGCAGACCACCGGCGGGATGATCAGGTGGAAGGACCTGCGCGCCCGCGCCCGCGAGGTGCTGGACACCTACCAGGTCGACGTCGACGCCGACATGCTCGCCGGCGACCTCGGCGTCGAGCGGCGCCAGCTCGTGGAGATCGCCCGCGCGCTGTCGTTCGGCGCGACGTTCATCATCCTCGACGAGCCGACCGCCCAGCTCGACGGGCCCGCCATCGAGCGGCTCTTCGAGCGCATGCGCTCGCTGCGCGAGCAGGGCGTCACCATGATGTTCATCTCGCATCACCTGGACGAGGTGTACGAGATCTGCCAGAGCGTCTCGGTCTTCCGCGACGCCAGGCACGTCCTGACCAGCGCGGTCGCCGACCTGCCGCACGACGAGCTGGTCGCGGCCATGACGGGCGAGGCCACCGGCGCCTACGAGTACCGTTCCCGCACGCCCGGCACGGACGTGGTGATCGCGGCGCGGAACCTGTCGCTCAACGGCCGCTACAGCGACGTCGACCTGGAGGTCCGCTCGGGCGAGATCGTCGGCCTCGCCGGCTCGGGCAGCAGCGGCAAGATCGGCCTGGCCGAGACGCTGGTGGGGCTGCGCAGGGCCGACTCGGGCGTGGTGAGCGTCAACGGCACCCCGATCAAGGACGTGCCGTCCGCGCTCAGGGCGGGTCTCGGGTTCGTGCCCCAGGACCGGCACCACGAGGGTTTCGTCCCGCTGCTGTCGATCGGGGAGAACGCCACCCTCCCCATCGCCCACAAGCTGGGCAGGTTCGGCTTCGTCTCGCCCGCGGCCAGGCGGGCGCGTGCCGTACGGATGATCGAGGATCTCGACATCAAGACCGAGGGGCCCGACCAGCCGGTCGGCGACCTGTCGGGCGGCAACGCGCAGAAGGTGGTGCTCGCCAGGGCGCTGGCCGACGACCCCCGGGCGGTCGTGGTGATCAACCCGACGGCGGGCGTCGACGTGAAGGCCAAGCAGTCGCTGCTCGGCGCGGTCGAGGACGCCGTGGACCGGGGAGCCGGAGCCGTGCTGGTCTCCGACGAGCTGGACGACCTGCGCGTCTGCGACAGGGTGCTGGTGATGTTCCACGGCAGGGTCGTGAAGGACGTGCCACGTGGGTGGAGTGACCACGAGCTCGTGGCCGTGATGGAAGGTATCGAACAGTGACAACCATGACCGCACCCGCACCGCGCCTCAAGCTGGCGAGGTTCCGCGACCTGACGCTGGTGCCGGTGATCGTGCTCTTGCTGGTCGTGGGGGCGTTCGTGGATCCGGTGTTCCTCAGTCCGGGCAACCTCATCAACGTCCTGCAGCAGCAGTCGGCGCTCGCGCTGGTCGTGCTGGCCGAGGCGCTGATCCTGATCGCGGGCAAGTTCGACCTGTCGCTGGAGTCGACGGTCGGCATGGCGCCCGCGATCACCGTGCTGATGATCCCCGCCGCCTCCGGCGCCATGGGGCTGCTGGCGATCCCCATCTGCCTGCTCATCGGCGCGGCGATCGGCGCGTTCAACGGCTTCCTGATCCTGAAGTTCCAGCTGTCGGCGTTCGTCGTGACGCTGGCCATGCTGATCGTCGTGCACGGCCTGCACCTGGGGCTGACCGGCGGCAAGAGCCTGTTCGAGCTGCCCGACTCGCTGCTCTACCTGGGCAGCGCCTCCTGGCTCGGGCTGCCCGCGGCCATCTGGATCGCGGGCGTGCTGTTCGCCGCCGGCATCGTCGCGCTCGGCTACTTCCGCCTCGGCCGGGCCCTCTACGCCATCGGCGGCAACGCCGACGCCGCCCGCGCCGCGGGCATCAGGGTGGAGCGGGTGCTGTGGAGCGTGTTCATCATCGGCGGGGCGCTGGCGGCGCTCGCCGGAGTCCTGGAGACCGGCCGCCTGGGCGGCATCAGCGCCAACCAGGGCGTGGGGTGGATCTTCATGGTCTTCGCCGCCGCGGTCATCGGCGGCGTCAGCATGGACGGCGGCAAGGGCACGATCTTCGGCGCGCTCACCGGTGTCCTGGTGATCGGCCTGGTGGAGAACATCCTCACGCTGCGAGGCGTCCCGGGTGAGTGGAAGCAGCTCGTCTACGGCGTGATCATCCTGGTGGCGTTGATGATCAGCAGGGTGGCCGGAGGGAAGGCGCAGGACTGATGCAGCGACTGGCGTTGCGGACCCGGCTCAAGGCCGGCTGCGAGGAGATCTACGACAAGGAGCACGCCACCATCCCCGCCGAGCTGGAGGAGGCCATGCGGGAGCACGGCGTCCACTCCTGGCGGATCTGGCGCGACGGCCGCGACCTGTTCCACTTCGTGGAGGTCGAGGACTACGCCGCCCTCCAGGACGCGCTGCGGGACCACCCGGCCGACCGGGCGTGGCAGGCGAAGATGAACCCTCTGCTCGACGGCGACTTCGACAAGAGCACGGGCGGACTCAAGCTGGTCTGGGAGATGCGGTGAAGCCGGCGCGGCCGGTCCTGTCCAGGCTCGGGTTCGGCGGCGCGCCGATCGGCAACCTCTACACCGAGGTCAGCGACGACGACGCGCGCGCGGCCGTCGACGCCGCCTGGGACACCGGGACGCGCCTGTTCGACACCGCGCCGCATTACGGCCTCGGCCTGTCCGAGCGCCGTCTCGGCGCGGCGCTGGCGGGGCGCTCGGGCTACGTCCTGTCCACCAAGGTCGGCCGGCTGCTGGTGCCCGCCGAACCCGCCCCCGACCCCGACGGCTTCGCCGTCACGACCGGCCTGCGCAGGCAGTGGGACTTCTCCGCGGCCGGCGTCCGCCGGTCGATCGAGGAGTCCCTGGTACGGCTCGGCCTGCCCGCCGTCGACCTGGCCCTCATCCACGACCCGGACGACCACGCCGAGCAGGCGCTCGACGAGGCCTACCCCGAGCTGGCCGCGATGCGCGACGAGGGTCTGCTGAGGGCGATCGGCGTCGGGACGAACCAGTGGGAGCTCCCGCTGCGCTTCGTCCAGGAGACCGACATCGACGTGGTCATGCTCGCGGGGCGCTACACGCTGCTCGACCGTACGGGCCTGCCGCTGCTGGAGGAGTGCGCCGCCCGCGGCGTCCAGGTGATCGCGGCCGGCGTCTTCAACAGCGGCCTGCTCGCCACCGACGAGCCGGGCGCCACGTTCAACTACGCGCCCGCGCCGGCCGAGCTGGTGGACCGGGCCTCGAAGATCGCCGGGATCTGCGCCCGGCACGGGGTCACGCTGCCGCAGGCGGCCATCGCCTTTCCGCTGCGGCATCCGGCGGTGGCCTCGATCGTGCTGGGCGCCAGGACCGCGGACGAGGTGCGCAGGAACGCCGCCCTCGCCGACCGTCCGGTGCCGGACGAGCTGTGGGAGGAACTCGGCTAGCTGTCGCCGGCCGCGAACGTGGTGCCGGCCGGGCACATGCCGGTGAGCGCCCGGCCGCATGCCCGGGGGATGCCGGTGAGCGCTCGGGTCAGCGCGGGGGGCGCATGCCGGTGAGCGCCGTGTCCACCAGGGCGCTCGCGTACTCGTGGGTGAGCGGGCCGCCGCGCTGCATCCAGCGGTTGAGCAGCGGCCCCCACAGCAGGTCGATGGCCAGGTCGAGATCGAGGTCGGCGGCGAGCTGCCCCGCCTCCTGGGCCGCCCGCAGCCGCTTCCGCTTGATCTCGCGCATCGGCAGGTCGAGCCGTTCGGCGTAGGCGGCGGCCAGCTCGGCGTCGTGGACGATCTCGGTGTTGAGCGCGCGCATCGGCTCGTCGTAGCGGGGATCGTTCAGCTCGTCGACCGTGGCGTGGAGGACCGTCTTGAGGTCCGCCGCCAGGTCGCCGGTGTCGGGCAGGGCCGCCTCGTCGCCAGGCCCCCCGCCCATGGCCGTGAGGAAGGCGTCGAAGAGCACGGCGCCCTTGGACGGCCACCACCGGTAGATGGTCTGCTTGCCGACGCCCGCCCGCGCGGCGATGCCCTCGATGCTGAGCCTGGCGTAGCCGACCTCGGTCACGAGCTCGAAGGCGGCGGTGAGGATGGCCTGCCGGGAGGTCTCGCTCCGTCGGGCCGTGTTCGCTGTCACGGGCAGCAGCTTACCTGAGACGAGACGGACCGTCTTGACATTCCGCGTCCAGATCCCCATAGTTGTCCACACAACACGAGACGAACCGTCTCGGCTCGTACAGATCGGAGCCTCACCCATGCGTACCGCAGATACCGCCAGGACCTGGTTCATCACCGGCGCCAGCCGCGGTCTGGGCCGCGCGTTCACCGAGGCCGCGCTGGAGCGCGGCGACCAGGTGGTCGCCGTGGCCAGGAACGTCGAGCCGCTGCGCGAGCTGGAAGCCGCCCACCCGGGCGACCTGCTCGTCCTGCCCCTCGACGTCACCGACCGTGCCGCGGTGCTCGCCACCGTCGCGGCCGCCCACGAGCATTTCGGCAGGCTCGACATCGTCGTCAACAACGCGGGCGCCATGTCCGCCGGCATGGTCGAGGAGTTCACCGAAGAGCAGGCCCGAGCGCAGATGGAGGTCAACTTCTTCGGCGCGCTGTGGGTCGGCCAGGCCGTCATGCCGTACCTTCGGGCCCAGCGGGCGGGGCACATCGTGCAGATCTCCAGCATCGCCGGGCTCGGCGGCTTCCCCACGACCGGCCTCTACAGCGCGAGCAAGTTCGCGCTGGAGGGCATGAGCGAGGCGCTGGCCATGGAGGCGGCCCAGTTCGGCGTCAAGCTCACGATCGTGCAGCCCGGCGGGTACTGGACCGACCTCTACACCAGCATGACCGCCACCACGCCGCTGCCGCCCTACGCCCCGCTACGGGCCGAGCTGGAGAAGCAGTGGGCCGAAGGGTCGATCGACAGCGAGCCGCGCCTGGCCGCCCAGGCCGTGCTCGCGCTGGTCGACAGCGACGAGCCGCCGCTGCGGCTGCTGCTCGGCAGCATGGTGTACGACCTGGCCTTCGACATCTCGCGGCAGCGGATGGACACCTGGGCCGGGTGGGAGTGGGTCAGCCGCGCCGCCGAGCACGCCGTCCCCGCTCCAGGCGCCTGAAGGAACGACCGGCGGCCGCGGGCGCTGGGCCGGTCGCGTGTCCCGGCTGGTACGTCCGCCGGTGCTGGGCAGGTGGCGTGTCCCGGCTGGTACGTTCGCGGGCGCTGGGCAGGTGGCGTGTCCCGGTCGTTCCGGGAGCGGACGTCCGGGCCGGGCGCATCCGCGCAGGCCTTCCGGCCGTCACGCCTCCGCCGGGACGAAGATCCACGCCTTCGACTCGCCCTCCTCGTAGGGCGAGTCGAGGCGCTTGGCGACCACGCCGGGCAAGCCCTGGTCGCGGGCGGCCTGCCGTACCGGCTGGGCCTGGCCGGGCCACGCGGGCGCGGTCTGCCACCTGGCGCCCGCGATCTCCAGCGCCTCCAGCGCCGCCCTGCGCGTCCGGTACGGCTCGCCGACCAGTGAACGGCCGGCGTCGTAGAGCAGGTCGTAGGCGATGAACACCTCCTCGCCCGCCAGGGAGACGATCTCGCCGTCGAGCACCGCCGTCCGGCTGCCGAGCCGTTCGGCCAGCGGCCTCAGCAGCGGCACGTCGGTGCGCCCGCCCTCGATCGGCACCAGCGTCCTGCGCCCGCCCCACGCGAACTCGAAGGCGTATTCCTCGGCGTTCCTCGGCAGCCGGGCGCGCCGCACGGGCAGCATGGGGGCCGGACCAGGCAGCGGATCCCGCGACGGGGGATCCATGCGGTGGATCATCCAGTTCTTGCCGTTCGTCTGGAACAGCGCGAACCTGCCCTGCGTCCGCTCCCCGTGCAGCACCACCTTGACCTCGCGGTCCGACCACTTCTCCGTCTCGTAGGTGCCGCGGTCCCAGATCGTCATCGTGCCGCCGCCGTACTCGCCGCGCGGGATCTCCCCCTCGAACGTCGAGTACTCCATCGGGTGGTCCTCGGTGTGGACCGCCAGGTGGTTGACCGCCGGGTCCTCGGGCAGGCCCTTCGGTATCGCCCAGGAGGCGAGCACGCCGTCGCGCTCCAGCCGCAGATCCCAGTGCAGCGACCGGGCGTGGTGCTCCTGGATGACGAACGTGTCGTCGCCCCCCGGCTCGGGCGCCCGCTCAGGTACCGGCTCAGGCGTCTTCGCCGGGTCTCTCATGTCGCGATACCGCTCCAGCTTGTCGGCCACGACGTGGTTCTACCCGCGGCGCTCGTACCTGGTGATCCACAGGCCGGAAATCACCTCGACGTCCTCGATCCTGGTGAACCCGAGCCGCTCGTAGAGGGTCCGCGCCGGGACGTTGCCGCGGCCGGTGGAGACGACGGTCGTCCGGCCGTCCGCCCGGTCGAGCAGCTCGGCGACCAGCGTCCTTCCGATGCCCCGCCGGTGAGCGCGCGGATCGACGACGAGACGGTCGATGTCGACCAGGTCGTCGGTCTCCGTCCACGCCACCGCGCCCACCAGCATGCCCTCGTCGTCGAACGCGCCCCGCCACGCCAGCGGCGCGGCGATCAGGTCGTCGAGCGTCTCGCGCAGGGGCGGGATCCGGTCGTCGCCGATGAGCTCGGCCTCGACGGCGTAGGCGGCGTGCTGCAGGTCCAGCAGGGTCCTGTCCGGTTCGAGATCATCTATCCGCATCCGCCGAGTATCCCAGCCCACCGCAGCCGACCGCCGGGTCCGAGCACCGGGCGCGCCGGGACGCGCGGGTCCGCGCGCCGTGGTGGTGCGCCGGGAGAGCGTGCCGGGTCATGCGGCCCGGTCCGTGCGTCGCGGCGGTGGGGTGGGGACGGGGTGGGCCGGCGGCTCAGATGGTGGCGATCGGTTCGGGGGCGGCGACCGTGCAGGTCGGAGCCACCTCCGGCCGCATGGCCCTGACCTCGGCCATGAACAGCGGCGACGGCAGCACGTACGGCTCGGCCGCCGCCAGGTCCACCTGGTAGCCCATGTCCTCCAGCGCCGCGACGCTGGTCCTGCTGATCGGGTTGCCGAGCTGCGAGACCCTGCTGGTCATCAGCTCCACCCCGAACACCGACTCGCGCCAGTGCCCGCCCACGCTGCCGGGACCGCCGACGTTCTCCACCGGGACGGCATGCGGTCCGGCCGCGCCCAGCAGCACCCCGAACTCCCTGCTCGCGGCCGGGCCCACGAAGGTCGGGTCGGGACCGCCGAGACCCGTCGACAGCCCCAGCGTCTCCCAGATCGTGCCGAAGCCCAGCGCGTGACCCATCTCGTGCACGATCACGTCGTGCAGCAGCCCCGTCTGCTCCATCCGGTCCAGGTCGAAGGTGTCGAACCGCATGACGCCGACCGCCGGGAGCGCGCTGCCGGACCTGAGGAGCAGGGGACCCGCCTGGCCGAGGATGTTGCCCTGCTCGGTGCCGGGGCCGTCGATCTTCGCGCCCTCCGCGAGGATCACCAGGTCGTCGATCCGCTCGCCCGCCGCGATGCCGGCGGGCAGGCCCTCCAGCTCGGGGATCCGGACGTCGGGGAGGTCGCCCACGATGACCCGCGCCCAGCGGTCGGCGGCGGCGGCGAACGCCGCCTTCTGCGTCTCGCTCAGCCCGCCCATGAACCGGACCTCGATCGTGTACGGCGACTCGGTGTTCGCCAGGGCCTTCGCTCGCCGTGCGTCGGCACGCGCCAGATGGATGTCCATCTCCACCATCTCCTTGCGGCTCCTTGAGGTGTCGTCCAGGGCGAGTGTGGGCGACAGGGGAGGCGTCGCGCCTGAGTACGCCCCTACTCATCCATACGGGCTTGACATCATGCTGCCCTGCGCTAATCTCTTCTTCAGAGAAGATAGTTAACCAAAGCAGAATCTTGATAGAAGAAGCTGAATGGAAGGGGAGCGACATGACCCGCGACACCGCCATCGAGAGCGACACCGCCGCCGTTCGCGCGCTGCTGGAGCGGGCGCGGGAGGCCTGGGACCGCGGCGACGGCACCGCCTACGGCGCGCAGTTCACCGCCGACGCCACCGACGTGACCTTCGTCGGCAGCGTCTACCGGGGCGGCGCGGAGATCGGCCGGGCCCACCAGGTCCTGTTCGACAGCTTCCTCAAGGGCAGCCGCCTGGCGATGGAGATCATCGACATCCGCTTCTACGGCCCGGACACCGCCGTCGTCGTCAGCCGCGGCGACGTCTACAAGAGCAGGCCCAAGAAGCTCGGCAAGGTGCAGACCTACACCGTCGTACGCGAGGCGGGCGGCCAGTGGCGGATCGCGGCCATCCAGAAGACCAAGCGGCAGGGGCTCATGGAGGCGATCTCCTTCATGTTCCAGCCCGCGACACGGCCCCGCAGCGCCTGACTTCCAGGGCGCACAGCGTCACCCGCCGCATGGTTTGCTTGTCTCGTGAACGAGTCGGAGATCTCCCGCTATCTGGACAGATTCGGCGCGACGCGGCCGGCCGAACCGGACGCGGCCGGCCTGCGTGCCCTTCAGCGCGCCCACCTGAGAGCGGTGCCGTTCGAGAACCTGAGCATCCATCTCGGCGAGCCGATCTCCCTCGACCCCGGCGCGCTCCACGACAAGATCGTCGCGCGCCGTCGCGGCGGATTCTGTTACGAGCTGAACGGGTTGTTCGCCGAACTGCTGACCGCGCTCGGCTACCGGGTGACCCTGCTGGCCGCCAGGGCCTTCCAGGGTGAGCGGCTGGGACCGCTGTTCGACCACCTGGCGATCCGCGTCGATCTCGACGAGCCCTGGCTGGTCGACGTCGGATTCGGCGACTTCGCCGACGAGCCGCTGCGGCTCGACGAGCGGGCCGAGCAGAAGGACGACGCGGGCGCCGTCCAGGTCGTCCCCGCACCCAGCGGGCACGGCGACCTCGACATCGTCCACAAGGGCGACCCGGCCTACCGGCTGACCGCCCGGCCGTACGAACTGGCGGACTTCGGCCCGACCTGCTGGTGGCACACCACCTCTCCCCAGTCGCACTTCACCAGGTCACCGGTCTGCTCCCTCCGCGCCGCCGAGGGCCGGACCACGATCAGCGGCCGCAAGCTCATCCGGACGGTGAACGGCGAGCGCACCGAGCAGGTGCTGCAGGAGAGCGACCTCCGCGCCGCCTACCTCGACCACTTCGGGATCGCTCTCGACCGGCTCCCGTCCACGGGAACCGCGGCCACCGCGCCGTAGCCGGACACATGCGCCAGGGTCGGCTCCCGGTCGGAGTCGGCGGGCACCTGCAACCTTTCGCCCGGTAGGTCGCGTTGGGTACCGGCGAGAGGAGATCACAGTGGATCGTCACGACGGCTTCGACGAGTTCGTGCAAAGCCGCCAGCAGGCGCTGATGCGGACCGCGTACCTGCTCACGCGCAGTAGCGCCTGCCGGGCGTGACGGCGGTGGCGGGCCCGGCCGACACAGCCGACGTGGTCACCCCCGCCGCCGTCAGAGGGCCTTCTGCAGCCAGGACTCCACCCCTGCCACGTGGACGACCGCCCACGACCGCGCCACCTCCGCCTGCCGCGACGCGATCGCCTCGTAGATCGAGATGTGCTGTTCCCGCGTCTTCTCCAGGGCGCCCTCCTGGGTGAGGCCGCGCCAGATGCGCGCCCTGGTGGTCGGGCCCGAGAGGCTCTCGATGAACGAGCACAGCACGGCGTTGCCCGACCCCTGGGCGATGCGCTGGTGGAAGGTGAGGTCGTTGGCCACCAGCTCCTCGATCGTCGGCTCGGGCGGCAGCGAGTCGAGCACCGCCTTCAGCTCGGCGATGTCCTCGTCGCTCATCGTGAGCGCGGCCATCGCGGTGGCGGCGGGTTCGAGGATGCGGCGCACCTCGAAGAACTGGATCACCGTGTCGTCGCGGTGCAGGTCGAGGACGAACGACATCGTGTCGAGCAGCAGCCGGGGTTCGAGGCTGGTGACGTAGGTGCCGTCGCCCTGCCGTACGTCGAGGACGTTGATGAGCGCCAGTGCCCGTACGGCTTCGCGCAGCGAGTTGCGTGACAGGCCGAGGCGTTCGGCCAGGTCGGCCTCCTTGGGCAGCCTGTCGCCCGGGGAGAGCTCGCCCGAGAGGATCATCTGCTTGATCTTGTCGATCGCCGCGTCGGTGACCGCCACGTATTCCCCCTAGACATCGGATGTCTAGGAGTGTACGGCCACGAACCGGACGGGATCGACCTCGGGGAGCCGCCGGATCAGGCCGCGGGCCTCCAGGGCGCGGAGGTGGGCGGCGGCCTCTCCCGCCGCCATGGCGCGGAGCACGGGCGGGAGATCGCCCCACGGGCGGTTCCAGGTCATGCGGGCGGCGATCTCCCAGATGGTGAGGGGCTCGCCGGCCAGGCTGGCCAGCCGGGCGAGCTTGTCCTCGTGGTGGGAGCGGATCTCGGCGGCGCGCGCCGCCGCGTCGGGGAAGGGCCACTCGTGGGCGGGGAGCGCGCCTCGGTACGGCCCAGCGCGGCGACCCGGTCGAGCGAGGACAGGAAATCCGCCAACGGATCTACATCGTCCCGGTCATAGGGATAAATGCCGACATGAGGAGTGATGTCGGGCAGGATGTGGTCGCCGGTGAACAGCCGGTCGGCGTCCTCCAGGTGGAGGCACAGGTGGCCGGGAGTGTGGCCGGGCGTGTGGATGGCTCTCAGGACACGGCCCGGCACGTCGAGCAGGTCGCCGTCGCGCACCGCCAGGTCGGGCTCGGCGGGCGGCTCCGGCCGTCCCTCACCGGCCGGGGGCAGCTCGGTCGCGCCCGCACCCGCCCGCCGCAGCATCTCGGACTGGAAGGCGTGGTGCTCGTCCTCGCCGAGGTCGCGCATGAGCTTCACCAGGCGCGCGTCGGCCTCGTGCATCGCGATCCACGCGCCCGACTCCTCGCGCACGCGTCCGGCCAGCCCCGCGTGGTCCGGGTGGAAGTGGGTGACGACCACGCCGCGCACGTCCCGCACGTCGACGCCCACGGCCGCCAGGCCCGCGCGCAGCGCCTGCCACGCGTCGTGATGGTTCCACCCCGCGTCCACCAGCACCGGGCCGCCGGGCGAGTCGATCGCGTAGACGAGCGTGTAGCCGAGCGGGTTGCCGGGGATGGGCACCGGCACGCTGCTCACCCCGCCGCCGAGGTCCTGGGGCCGCTGGTCGGCGTACGGCCGGCGGCGCGTCGGCCTCCCGGCCCTCTCCCGTGTGGCGTCGGAGGACTCCGGCGTCGGCCTCCCGGTGCCCTCCCGTGTGGCTTCGGAGTCCCGCGTCGGCCTCCCGGCCCCCTCCTGTGTGGCGCCGGAGGGCTCCCGCGTCGCCTCTCTCGCGGGCTCGCCCCCGCTTCGCCGTACGGTCATGCGACGCGTTCCAGGATGGTGGCCGTGGCGAGCGCGCCGCCCGCGCACATGGTCACGAGGGCGGTCGACAGATCTGCGCGCTCCAGTTCGTGCAGCGCCGAGGTCACCAGCCGGGCCCCGGTCGCCCCGACGGGGTGGCCGAGCGCGATGGCTCCGCCGTTGACGTTCACCCGGTCCATGTCGGGCTCGTGCACGGACGCCCAGGACAGAACGACCGCCGCGAACGCCTCGTTCACCTCGAACCTGTCGATGTCGCCCATGGCCATCCCGGCCCTGCCGAGCACCGCCGCCGTGGCGTCCACGGGGCCGTCCAGGTGGTAGTGCGGCTCGGCGCCGACCAGCGTCTGGGCGAGGATGCGGGCGCGTGGGCGCAGGCCGTGCCGCCGGGCCGCCTGCTCGCTCATCAGGAGCACCGCCGCGGCCCCGTCGGACACCTGGGAGGAGGTGCCTGCGGTGTGCAACCCGTTCTCGCCGAGCACCGGCTTCAGCGCCGCGAGTCCTTCCGTGGTCGTCTCGCGCAACCCCTGGTCCCTGGAGACCTCGCCCACCGGGACGATCTCCCTGGCGTACCTGCCGTCCGTCCACGCCTTGGCCGCGAGCCGCTGCGACCGGGCGCCGAACCAGTCGAGCCGCTCCCTGGTCAGCCCCCGCCTGCGGGCGATGCGCTCGGCCGCCGTGAACTGGTCGGGCAGGTCGATCGCCCAGTCGTCGGGCTTCGGCTTGGCGGGTAACACGTTGCTGCCGAGCGGCGCCCTGCTCATCACCTCGACCCCGCAGGCCACGCCCGCCTCGATCACCCCCGCCTGGATCAGCGCGGCGACCAGGTGCACGGCCTGCTGGGACGACCCGCACTGCGCGTCGATCGTGGTGACCCCGGCCTGGTACGGCAGGCCCGCGTACAGCCAGGCGTGCCGTCCGACGTGGCCGCCCTGCTCGCCCGCCTGCGTGACGCACCCGGCGAACACCTGCTCGACCAGGCGCGGGTCGATCCCCGCCCGGTCGACGAGGCCGTTGAGCGCCGCCGCGAGCACCTGGAGGGGCTTACGCTCCGACAGCCATCCGTTCCGCTTGCCGATCGGTGTCCTGACGGCCTCGACGATCACCGGTGCGCTCACAGCTGCCTCCAGAATGATGCTCTGGAGGCAAAATGTAACGCGTTCTACTTTGTCGTGGAAGGCCTGATTTCCAGCACGATCTTCCCGACCGTCCTGCCGGTCTCGCCGAGCTCGTGCGCCTTGGCCGCCTCGGCCAGGGGGAACACGGCCGCGATCTCCGCCCGCAGCCGCCCCGCCTCCACCAGTGCCGCGATGGCCTTCATCGCCGCATGGTCCGGCTCGACCAGCACGTCGACCGCCCGGACGCCGCGTGCCTGCGCCTTGGCGGAAAGCTCGTCGTCCCGGCGCGACAGCACCAGCGACACCAGTGTGCCCCCGGGCCTGAGCGTCTCCAGCGAGCGCGGCCCGTAGTCGCCGCCGATCGTGTCGAGCACCACGTCGACGTCCTTCACCGCCGTGGCGAAGTCCTCGCTCCGGTAGTCGACCAGCTCGTCGGCGCCCAGCGAGCGGAGGAAATCGTGCTTGGCCGCGCTCGCCGTACCGATGACGTGGGCGCCGCGCGCCTTGGCGATCTGGACGGCCAGGTGGCCGACGCCGCCCGCGGCGGCGTGGACGAGCACCCGCCGGCCGGCCCGCACGCCCGCGGCGTCGACCAGCGCCTGCCATGCCGTCAGCGCGGCCAGCGGCAGCGCACCCGCCTGGACGTGGTCGACGCCGGCGGGCTTGCGGGCGAAGGTCCTGGACGGCGCGGTGACGTACTCGGCGAACGCGCCGTGCCCTGAGGGGTAGCGCAGCATGCCGAAGACCTCGTCGCCGGGCTGGTGGAGGGACACGCCGACGCCGACCGCCTCGACCACGCCGGAGACGTCCCAGCCGAGCACGAACGGCGGCCTGCCCAGGAGGCCGCCGCCCGCCCGGTGCTTCCAGTCGGTCGGGTTGAGCCCGGCCGCGTGCACCCTGACCAGTACCTCGGTCGGTCCCGGCGCCGGCATGGGAAGGTCGATCTCCTTGAGTACCTCTGGTCCGCCCAGAACATCCTGACTGATGGCTCTCATGTGGTACACCCTGCCCGAGGCGCCGGAAACGGGCCAGTGGCCCGATGGTCGAGGCCCTGTCCGGCGGAGCACGCCTGATGGCCCCGGCCGTCGCTTCGGCCGGGGCCGAAGCGATCCGGTCCTACGGTCGACGCCATGAACATCACGGACATGGCCACCGGGCATGTGACGATCACGCCGAGCATCCTGTACTTCGGGACGCCGGTCGTGCTGCTCTCCACCGAGAACGAGGACGGCTCGGCCAACCTCGCCCCGATCTCCTCGGCGTGGGCGCTCGGTCAGGTGGTCGTCATGGGCCTCGGCGTCGAGGGGCACACGGGGCGCAACCTCGCCGACCGGAGCGAGCTGGTGATCAACCTGCCGGAGCCGGGGCAGTGGGCCGCGGTGGAGCGGCTCGCCCCACTGACCGGGTGCGACCCGGTGCCGGACACCAAGCGGGGCAGCTTCCGCTTCGAGCAGGACAAGTTCGCGGCTGCGGGGCTCCGGCCCGAGCCCTCCGACCTGGTCCGGCCGCCCAGGGTCGCCGGATGTCCCCTCCAGTTGGAGGCTCGTGCCGTCAGGGTCAGGCCCGACCTGTCGGGCGACTTCCTCATCGTGGAGGCCGACGTGCTCAAGGTCCACGCCGACCCGCGCATCGTCGTGCCGGGCACGCAGCACGTCGACCCGGCCCGGTGGAGCCCGCTGATCTACAACTTCCGGCACTACTTCGGGCTCGGCCACGAGCTCGGCCACAGCTTCCGTTCCCAGACCCCGCGTCGCGGCCCCGGATCGCCCGCGTGAGCGGGGTCAGAGGCCGGACAGCAGGCGGGTGGCGGCGATCTCGATGCGGCGCTGGATCTGCTCGTGCGTGCGCCGCCCGCGCAGCATCTCCAGGAGTTCCTGCACCCACACGCTCGACAGCAGCCCGGTCAGGATCAGGTCGTCCTCGGCGGTCTGCTCGCCGCCGGCCACCCGCAGCAGCAGCCCGGCCATCCGGTCGCCGAACGGGGTGTCGACCTCGGCCATGATCAGGGATCGGATGAGGGCGTCGGCCAGCTCCGGCTCACGCATCAGCCCGCGCGTGGCCCTCATGAGCACGTCGACCGCCCGCCCCGCGGCCGTCGGAGCGTTCGGCGGGCGCCGCTCGATGCTGCTCTCCAGCAGGTCGATCTCCTCGCCGACGACCGCGACGACCAGGTCCATCTTGGAGGGGAAGTAGCGGTAGAGGGTGCCGAGGGCGACCCCTGCGCGCTCGGCGACCGTGCGCATCTGCATGGCCTCGACGCCGCCGCGCGAGGCCAGGGCGGCCGCGGCCTGGACGATGCGCTTGCGGCGCTGGTGCTGGCTTCTGGTGCGGACACCGGCGGCGGGCTGGTCCTCCTTGCCGGGAGGCGTGGGGAGAGTCGCATGCGGAGGGCGCATGAGAACACGTTATCCGATGTCCGTGTCGTCCCGCTTGTTACTCGCGAGTCATAAGGAAGCGCATGTCTGCCGCATGTCCCAGGAGAGGGGGGATCGCGCATCGGGGGCGGGCACTGGACAGATATTAGAATCTGTTCTAGTTTGTGGCGCGGTTGACCGAGCGCTTGCTGGGAGGCGGGATGACCGCGGACACCCTCGCCGGCTTACTCGCGCGCAGAGCCGCCGACGACCGTCCCGGCCTGCTGTTCGAGGACGCCATCTGGACGTGGCGGGAGGTCGTCGCGGCCTGCCGGGCCCGGGCGGCGGCACTGGCGGGGGCCGGGCACGTGGGCGTGCTCTGCGACAACGTGCCCGAGCTCGTCTTCCTCATCGGCGCCGCCGCGTTGGGCGGCCCCGTGGTCGTCGCGCTCAACACCACGAGGTCCGCCGACGAGCTGGCCAGGGACGCCCGCGCCACCGATGTGGGCCTCCTGCTGTGGGACCCGCCGTACGGCCCGACCGCCGCCTCCCTCGGCCTGCCCGCCTTTCCCCTCGCCGACCTCGCGCACTCCGCTCCGCCGCAGGCGCCCGCCGGGGTGACGAGGCAGGACGGCACGGACGGCACGGACGGCTCGCCCGGCGAGCTGGTGATGCTGATCTTCACCTCGGGCACCTCGGGCGCCCCCAGGGCGGTGCGGATCACCCAGCGGAAGATCGCCGTCCCCGGCATCAGCCTCGGCGCGATGCTCACCCCCGACGACGTCGTCTACTGCTCGATGCCGCTCTTCCACTCCGGGGCGCTCATGGCCGCCTTCGCCCCCGCCGTGGCCTCGGGCGCCGCGCTGGCCGTCCGCAGGAGGTTCTCCGCCTCGAACCTGCTGCCGGACGTCCGCCGCCACGGCTGCACCTACCTGCACTACGTCGGCAAGGCGCTCTCCTACGTCCTGGCCACGCCCCGGCGGCCGGACGACGCTGACAACCCGCTGCGCATCGCGTTCGGCAACGAGGGCAGCGCGACCGCCGTCCGCCGCTTCGGCGAGCGTTTCGGCTGCCACGTGATCGACGCGTTCGGTTCGACGGAGAGCGCCGTGTCGATCTCGCCAGACCCCTCCGGCCCTCCCGGATCGCTCGGCCGGCTCCCCGACGGCGTCGAGATCAGGAACCCGCTGACCGGCGAGCGCTGCGCCCCCGCGACCATCGAGGACGGCCGGCCCGCCAACCCCGACGAGGCGATCGGCGAGCTGGTCAACGTGGCGGGCCTCGGCCTGTTCGACGGCTACTACAACGACCCGGCCGCCGACGCCGAGCGGATCAGGCAAGGCGCCTACTGGTCGGGCGACCTGGCCTACGCCGACGCGCACGGCTACGTCTTCTTCGCGGGCAGGGGGACCGAGCGGCTGCGCGTGGACGGCGAGAACCTGGCCGTGGCGCCCATCGAGGCCGCGCTACGCGAGTTCGACGGGGTGGTGGAGGCCGCGGTGTATCCGGTCCCCGACGCCGCGGCGGGCGACCAGGTGATGGCGGCGCTCGTGCTCGACCGGCCGTTCGACCCGGCCGCCTTCGCGGCCTTCGCCGCCGCGCTGGGCGCCAAGGCCGTACCCCGGTACGTCCGCCTGTGCAGGGAACTGCCGCAGACGCCGTCGCACAAGGTCGTCAAGCGCGTCCTGGCCGGCGAGGCCTGGCGCACCGCCGACCCCGTCTGGTGGCGTCCCCCCGCCAGGGGCGCGACGGGTTTCCTGAGGCTGACAGTGGAGGACATCAGCGTGATCGAGGACGAGTTCGCCCGGCACGGCCGTACGCACCTACTGGAGAGCTGAGTGGATTTCACCCTGGACGAGACCCAACAGGACCTGCGCACCCTCACCGCCGACCTGCTGGCGAAGGACCCGAGCTGGCCGGCCATGGAACGGGCCGGACTGGCCGCCGTCTGCACCCCCGAGGAGGGCCTCGGCGCGGTGGAGATGGCCGTCGTCCTGCGCGAGGTGGGCGCGGCGGCGGCCGACGTGCCCGCGCTGCCCGTCCTCGCCGCCACCCTCGCCATGGCCGCGTACGGCAGGCAGGTCGACGGCCTGCCCACCGTCGCGGTCAAGGGCATGAGCGCCCCCTACGCGCAGCAGGCCACGCACGCCCTCTACGCCACCGGCGAGGGCCTGTTCCTCACCGACGACTTCCAGGTCGTCCCCGAGTTCACCGCCACGGGCGAGCCGTCCGGCACGATCGTTCCCGGCCGCAGCGAGAAGCTCGCCGACCCGGGACACGACCTGCGGAAGATCGTCACGGTCGCCGTCGCGGCCCAAGCGAGCGGCGTCCTGGCCGGAGCGCTCAGGCTCACCACCGACCACATCAAGAACCGCCGGCAGTTCGGCCGCCCGCTGGCCGAGTTCCAGGCCGTCACCATGCAGATCGCCGACGTGTACATCGCCTCGCGCGCCCTCGACGTCGCGATGTGGTCGGCCGCGTGGGGCATGGACGGCGACGACGCGGCCATCGCGGGCTTCCACGTCTGCGAGGCGTTCCGGGCGCTGTTCACCTGCCAGCACCTGCACGGCGGCCTCGGCCTCGACGTCACCTACCCCCTGCACCGCTACTTCGGCCACGCCAAGCACCTGTCGCACCTGCTCGGCGGCGCCGACGCCCAGCTCGACCTGATCGGAGCGCACCTCTGATGCTGATCGACCTGACCCCTGAGCAGCGCAGGCTCCGCGACGAGCTGCGCGAGTACTTCCAGGCCTGCCTCACCGCCGAGGACCGCAAGAAGATCGCCGAGGACCCGTTCGGCCACGCCTACATGGACCACTGCCGCCGGCTCGGCAGGGACGGCAAGCTCGGTCTCGGCTGGCCCAAGGAGTACGGCGGAGCCGGCTACGGCCCGCTGGAGCAGCAGATCTTCGCCAACGAGATCGCCAGGGCCGCCGTGCCGTACCCGATCATCACGCTGCAGACCGTCGGCCCCACCCTCATGCAGTACGGCACGCCGAAGCAGAAGGACTTCTTCCTGCCGCGCATCCTCGCCGGCGAGTGCCACTTCGCCATCGGCTACAGCGAGCCCGAGGCGGGCACCGACCTGGCCGCGCTGCGCACGACCGCGGTGAAGGACGGCGACCACTACGTCGTCAACGGCCAGAAGATCTTCACCAGCGGCGCGCACTACGCCCAGTACATCTGGATGGCCGCGCGCACCAACCCCGACGCGAAGAAGCACAAGGGCATCACGATGATGATCGTGGACTGCGCCGACCCTGGCTACTCGTGGACGCCGATCATCACCATGGACGGCCGCCACCACACCAACGCCACCTACTACCAGGACGTCAAGGTCCCCGAGGACATGGTGGTCGGCGAGGTCGACAGGGGCTGGGACCTGATCGTCAACCAGCTCAACCACGAGCGGGTCACGCTCGGCCCCGCGGGCAACCTGGCCCAGACCTACGACCGCTTCCTGGCGTGGGCCCGCGCCAAGGACCTGCTCGACGTCCAGGACGTGCGGCGCGCGGTCGCCAGGATCCACGCCTACTACCGCACGAACGAGCTGCTCAACTGGCAGGTCGCGGCGAACATGGACCTCGGCTGGCTGGGCGCGCCCGACGCCTCCGCGACCAAGATCTACGGTTCCGAGCGGATGCAGGAGATCGGCAGGATCGTCTGCGACGTCCTGGCCAGGTACGGTGACCCGGCCGACCCCGAGACCGCCCACCTCATGGAACGGGTGGACCACGGCGTGAAGGGCGCGGTCGTGCTCACCTTCGGCGGCGGCGTGAACGAGGTGCAGCGCGAGCTGATCGCCATGCTGGGGCTGTCGCTGCCGAGGCCGCCGCGGTGATCGGCCACGAGGAGCTCATGGAGCTCGCGAGCAAGCAGATCGCGCTCGGCGAGGTGGACGGCGCGCCCGCGCCGGACCCCGTCAACGAGCCGATGATCAGGCACTGGCTCGCCGCGATGGGCGACACCAACCCCGTCTACCTGGCCGACGGGGTGGCGCCGCCCGCGATGGCGCAGGTGTGGACGATGCAGGGGCTCGGCCCCCGCCAGTCGTCACCGGTCGACCAGATCATCACCGCGCTCGACGACGCCGGATACACCGGGGTGGTCGCCACCAACTGCGAGCACACCTACCACCGCTACCTGCGGCTGGGGGAGCGGGTCAGCGCCGCCACCCGCTTCACCGAGCTGAAGGGCCCCAAGACCACGGCACTCGGCGAGGGCTACTTCGCCACCTGGAACGTCACCTGGTACTCGGATGACGAGGCGGTCGCCGAGATGCTCTTCCGGGTCCTCAAGTTCCGGCCCAAGCCCAGGCGGAAGCCGTATCCGCTGAGGCCGGCGACCAACCAGGACACCGCCTTCTTCTGGGAGGGCGTCAAACAGGGCGAGCTGCGCATCCAGCGCTGCGGCGACTGCGGCGAGCTCAGGCACCCGCCGGGGCCGCTGTGCCCGTCGTGCCGGTCGGCCAACCGCGACCACGTGGTGGCCGGCGGGGAGGGCACCGTCTACAGCTTCGTCGTGCACCACCACCCGCCCGTCCCGGGAAGGGAGGCGCCCTTTGTGGTGGCTGTGGTGGAGCTGCCGGAAGGTGTGAGGATTGTGGGCAACATCGTGGACTGTCCGGTTGAAGACGTGGGTATCGGTATGGAGTTGCGTGTGACCTACGTCTCTATAGACGCTGAACTGACCCTTCCTCTGTGGGCACCGCGGGAGCCGTGATGCGTACGCTGACCGAAGGACAGGCCGAGATCGGATCGGTGCTCCCCGAGCTGTCGATCGACCTCACCCCCACCCTGATCGTCTCCACGGCGCTGGCGACCATGGACTACACCCCCGTCCACCACGACGTCGAGGGCGCCCGCGCCCAGGGCTCCAAGGACATCTTCCTCAACATCCTCACCACGATGGGGCTGGTCGAGCGGTACGTCACCGACTGGGTCGGCCCCGAGGCGGTCATCAAGCGCATCAACGTCAAGCTCGGCGTGCCCGCCTACGCCGGCGACCGGCTGTCGTTCAGCGGCGCCGTCGTCGACGTCGAGGACGGCGAGTACACGGTCGAGGTCCGCGGCAAGGTGAGCCTCGGCGACCACGCCACCGCCACCGTCGCCTTCCGGCTGGCCGACTCCGGTACGGCACGGCCGCGGGAGGGCGCGTGAAGTCGCAGGCGGCGATCGCCGGCATCGGGGCCACGGAGTTCAGCAAGGAGTCGGGGCGGTCGGAGTTACGGCTGGCCGCCGAGGCCGTGCTCGCGGCGCTCGACGACGCGGGGCTGACGCCGTCCGACGTGGACGGGCTGGTCACCTACACGCAGGACACCAACCAGGAGATCGCCGTCGCCCGCGAGGTCGGCATCGGTGATCTGACCTTCTTCTCGCGCGTCCACTACGGCGGCGGCGCGGCGTGCGGCACCGTCATGCACGCGGCGATGGCGGTCGCGACGGGCGCGGCCGAGACCGTGGTCTGCTACCGCGCCTTCAACGAGCGCTCGGGGCGCAGGTTCGGGCAGCCCGACGCCAGGGTGGGCGGCGAGCCGTCCTCCCAGGGGCTCGAGATGAGCTGGCACGTGCCGTACGGGCTGATGACGCCGGCGGCATGGGTGGCGATGTTCGCGCGCAGGTACATGCACGTCTTCGGGGCCACCTCCGAGGACTTCGGCAGGGTGGCGGTGGCGATGCGCCGGCACGCGGCCACCAATCCCGCGGCGTGGTTCCACGGCAGGCCGATCACGCTGGAGGAGCATCAGGCGTCGCGGTGGATCGTGGAGCCGCTGCACCTGCTGGACTGCTGCCAGGAGAGCGACGGCGGGGTCGCGGTCGTCGTGACGTCGGCCGAGCGGGCGCGCGACCTGCGGCGCTCGCCTGTGGTGATCGCCGCGGCGGCGCAGGGCTCCGGCGCGGGTCAGATGATGATGACCAGCTACTACCGCGACGACATGACCGGCCTGCCCGAGATGTCCGTCGTCGGCCGGAAGCTGTGGGAGATGTCCGGCCTGTCGCCCACGGACATCCAGACGGCGATCCTCTACGACCACTTCACCCCGTTCGTCCTCAACCAGCTGGAGGAGCTCGGCTTCTGCGGCAGGGGAGAGGCCAAGGACTACGTGAAGGACGGCGGCATCGAGCTCGGCGGCCGCCTGCCGGTCAACCCGCACGGCGGCCAGCTCGGCGAGGCCTACATCCACGGCATGAACGGCATCGCCGAGGCCGTCCGCCAGATCAGGGGCACCTCGGTGAACCAGGTGCCGGGCGCGGCCAACGTCCTGGTCACGGCCGGGACCGGCGTGCCGACCAGCGGGCTGGTCCTCACCGCTGACCGATGAGCACGGACCGCTGAGCAGGGACCGCTGAGCACGGACCGATGAGTAGGGAGGCGGCGGCGCGCCCGCCGCCTCCCTACGACTACCTGGGGATCCGGAGAAATCACCGGCATCTCCCCGGCGATCCACCGGAACGCTTCCCGGCGATCCGGCGGATCACCGGCATCTCCCCGGCGATCCACCCGAACGCTTCCCGGCGATCCGGTGGAAGGCCTGCGTCTACATGGGGATCCAGAGGAACACCAGCATCGCGATCGCCAGGCAGGCAAGGAAGCCGATCAGCTCCCACGCCCAGTCGTGGTGGCGGCGCCGCTTGCGCTTCTTCTTGCTCGCGGCCTGCTTCGGCGCGGGCCGCTTCGGCTTGCCACCCGCCGGCTTGCGCGAGTCCTTCGCCGACTGCTCGGCGGCGGGCTTCTTCGCGGCACCGGCCTGCTTCGGCGCGGGCTTTCCGAGGGCGTTCGCGCTCCGCCCGGCCACCGCGTCCTTGAGGACACCGGCGGCCCGCGCCGCCACCGACCCCTGCGGATCGCCGGAGGTCTGGGCCGACCCCTCCCGATCACCGGAGGGCCGCGCCGTCGCGATGTCCGCCGGGCCACCGACGGCCTGCCCGGTCCGGGCGTCTGCCGGGCTGTCGAGGGGCTGTCCGGTCCGGGTGTCTGCCAGGCCGCCGACGTCCTGTCCCGGCCGGGCGTCTGCCGGGCCGCCGAGGGGCCACCCGATCCCGCCCTCTACCGGGCCGTCGACGGTCTGCCCGATCCCGCCCTCTACCGGGCCACCGACGGCGTGCCCGATCCGGGTGTCTGCCGGGCCGTCGACGGTCTGCCCGGTCCCGGTGTCTGCCGGGAAACCGGCGGGCCGTCCGGTCGCGAGGCTTTCCTGGGTGCCGGTGGTCGGCGCGGGTGCGGGGATCTCCCCCGGGGCGGGAGGCAGCACGTAGACCGGCTCCTTCGCCGGCCTGCGCGGCACGAACAGGCTCGCCGGCTCCTCCCTCGGCTCGCCCTTGTGCACCAGCAGGTCGGCGAGCGCCGCGCGGTCGCGGGCGCGCATGGGCAGGTCCACCGGATCGTCGGCGGGCGCCTCGGGAGGCGGCGCCGCCGCCCACGCGTCGTCGAGGATGTCGCCGCCGACCAGCGGGGCGGGACGCGCGGCCCCGGCGGGCGCGCCGAACGTCGCGGACGGACCGAACGTCGCGGACGTGCCGGGCGTCCCGGCGACGTCGGGCCTGTGGGAGGTGCCGGGCGTGCCGAAGGCGGTGGGCCTCGGGGTGGTGGAGGGCTTGCCGGGCCTGCTGAAGGCGTCCCAGGCCGCCGGGGCGTCGAGCACGTCGGCGGGGGTGGGCGCCTGCAGCGCGGGCGGGCGCGCGGTCAGGGTGTCGCGCAGCTTCGGCATCGGCGCCGTCGCCGCCTCGTGGGCCGCGATCTTGGCCGGGTCCGGCGGGGTGAGCAGCTCGGTCGGGAACAGCCCCGTGTTCGTCGCCGGATCGGTCTCGCTGAGCGGTACCGGCCAGACGGGGGCCGTCGGCCACATCGGCTTGACGAACAAGGAGCCCGCCACGGGCGCCGGAGCCGGGGCCGGCGCGGCGGGGCGCGGGCCCAGCAGGCGCGTCCTGAGCGCCTCGGGCGGCGGGCGCCACGGCAGGCGGCCGAGCACGTCGCGAAGAGGCGCCACGCCCAGCGCGTCGTACACCTCGGCGACCGGCTGGTCGGGGCCAGGCCCGGCGGCGGTCAGCGCGGACGTCAGTGACTGGCGGAAGCGGAGAGCGGCGTTCTGGATCAGCTCGACCGCGGTGTCCTTGGCCACGTCGAGCACCCAGGCCAGTTCGTCGTCGGTGAGCCCGATGACGACGGACAGCATGAGCACTTCGCGCTGGTGCGGGCGCAGGTCGCGCAGGACGCGCTCGACGAGCGCGGTGGCGGGGTCGACGAGGGGATCGATGACGGGAGGCGCGTAGACGATGTCGCGGCGGTAGATCTCCCGCCGCGCGAGCGCGTACAGCGCGGCACGCGGCGGCTCCACGGAAGGCACGCTGGACAGGACGGCTTCCAGCGCGTCGGAGGCGGAGCCCGGGTCACCGAGCTGGTCCGCGCAGTAGGCGAACAGCCCGGCGGCGTGACGGTCGTAGAGCTCGGCGACCAGATCCTCGCGAGATCGCTGATCGGTGAGCGGGTGGGTCACGGGGCCGTATTCCTCTGTAAGAAGAGTGGACGCTGGGGATGAGGGGGCGGCGTCGGAGCGTTGCAGGCAATCATGCCGGTTGCCGAGGCGGAATGCACCCTTGGATGCCCATTTAGTCATCGCCTGAAGCGGTTCACGTCGGGGCCAACGGGACACAGGAGTATCGCCCGCCGTAGTCTGTCGAGCAGAGATCATGGGGCGGGCCGCGGCCCCGCCGGTCGAGCGAGAGGTCGCGCATGATCACCTTTGACTCCGTCACCAAGCGTTACCCCGACGGTTTCGTGGCCGTGGACAACCTGTCCATGGAGGCTGAAACCGGGCAGATCGCCGTCCTGGTCGGCCCCTCGGGATGTGGCAAGACCACGACACTGCGAATGATCAACAGAATGATCGACGCCAGCGAGGGGCGGATCCTGCTCGACGGCGCCGACGTCAAGGAGATCGATCCCCCGACGCTGCGGCGCGGCATCGGCTACGTCATCCAGCAGGCGGGGCTGTTCCCGCACCGCAAGATCGTCGACAACGTGGCGACCGTGCCGTACCTGCTGGGCTGGGACCGGAAGAAGGCCCGCGATCGGGCCATGGAGCTGCTGGAGCGGGTCGGGCTCGATCCCAAGATGGCCCAGCGCTACCCCTTCCAGCTCTCCGGCGGCCAGCAGCAGCGCGTCGGCGTGGCCCGCGCCCTGGCCGCCGACCCGCCCGTGCTGCTCATGGACGAGCCGTTCAGCGCGGTCGACCCCATCGTGCGCACCTCGCTGCAGGACGAGCTGCTCAGGCTGCAGTCGGAGCTCAACAAGACGATCGTGTTCGTCACCCACGACATCGACGAGGCGATCAAGCTCGGCGACCGGGTGGCCGTGCTGCGCGTCGGGGGGAGGCTCGCCCAGTTCGCCGACCCCAAGACGTTGCTGTCGGAGCCCGCCGACGACTTCGTGCGCGAGTTCCTCGGCAAGGACCGCGGCATCAGGCGGCTGTCGTTCGTCTCCAGCGAGCACCTGCGGCTGCGTACGGACCTGATCGTCCCCGCCTCCTCGCCGGACACGGCCGCCGCGCCCGGCGCCTGGCTCATGGCCGTCTCCGAGGACGGCAGGCCGGTGGGCTGGGTGGGCCGCGACGAGCCGTTCGGCACCTACGTCCACGGCAAGGACTCCATGCGGGCGGCGCTCGACGCGGCCCTGCTTTCCCCGTCGGGGCAGGCGGTGGCGGTCGACCCGGAGGGCAGGGCCGTGGGCATCGCGACCCGGCAGGCGCTCGACGAGGCGCTGGGGGAGGCCGCCGATGGATGACGAGCAGCCGCTGTTCAAATGGAGCTGGGTCGAGAGCAACTGGAACTCCGACTCGCCGAACAGCATCGTCAACCTGCTCCAGGCGCACATCGTGATGTCGATGGCGCCCGTCGTGCTCGGGCTGCTCCTCGCGCTGCCGCTCGGTCTGGCGTGCGTGCGCTGGCGCTACCTCTACCAGCCCACGGCGGCCGTCATGAACGTGATCTACGCCCTGCCGTCGCTGCCGCTGTTCATGCTGCTGATCCCCCAGACGGGCCTCACCCAGCTCACCGTGATCATCCCGCTCACCTTCTACGCCCTGGCCGTCCTGGTCCCGGCCGTGGTCGACGGCATGGGATCGGTGCCCGACCACGTCAGGCAGTCGGCGGTGGCCATGGGCTTCACGCCCCTGCGCCGCCTGGTCCTGGTCGAGCTGCCGATCGCGGTGCCCGTCGTGCTGGCCGGGCTGCGCGTGGTCACGGTCTCCAGCATCAGCCTGGTCAGCGTCGGCGCGCTCATCGGGCAGGGCGGGCTCGGCAACCTGTTCACCGACGCCTTCCAGCGCGACTTCTACACCCCCGCCATCGCGGGCATCGTGCTCATCGTGCTGCTGGCCCTGGTCGGTGACGGCATCGTGCTGGCCGCGCAGCGCCTGCTGACCCCCTGGGTGCGGGCCAGGAGGGCGTCATGAACTGGATCATCGACTTCTTCACCGACCCCGCCAACTGGTCGGGGCCCGACGCCATCCCCGCCCGGCTCCTGCAGCACCTCGGCTTCTCCGTGGCCGCGCTGGCCCTCGCCGCGCTCATCGGGATCCCGCTCGGGCTGCTGATCGGCCATACCGGGCGCGGCTCGGTGGTCGTGGTCGTCAGCGCGAACCTGGCCAGGGCGCTGCCCACGCTCGGCCTCCTGGTGCTGATCGTCCTGCTGCTCGGCACGGCCAGCATCTGGCCGGTGCTGATCCCGCTGGTGGCGCTGGCCGTACCACCGATCCTGGTCAACACCTTCGAGGGCGTCAGGGGAGTCGACCCCGACCTGCGCGACGCCGCCTACGGCATGGGGCTGCGCGGGCCGCAGGTGCTGTTCGGGGTGCTCGTGCCGGTCGCGCTGCCGCTGATCATGCTGGGGCTCAGGCTGGCGGCCGTCCAGGTGGTGGCGACGGCGGCGGTGGCCGCCTACGTCGGCCTGGGCGGGCTCGGACGTTACATCATCGACGGATTGGCGACACAGGACTACGAGAGTGTCGTCGGCGGTTCTGTACTGATCGTCGGCTTCGCTCTCGCGGTCCAGGGGCTGTTCACGCTCGTGCAGCGGCTCACGGTGTCCCCGGGGGTGAGCCGGCGACTGCGGGTTCGATAATCTCTCCAATACCCCCCGTTTAGAAGGGAATTACGCATGAGGCGCATATTCGGCACCGCGGCGGTGCTGCTGTCGGCGATGCTCACCCTGTCCGCCTGCGGTGGCGGCGGCAGCGGGAGCAACCCGCTGAACACCACCACCAGTGCCGCCCCGACCGGGTCCGCGCCCGCGACCGGCGGGGGAACGGCGGTCGTAGGCTCGTTCAACTTCCCCGAGAGCGTGCTGCTGGGCAGCATCTACGCCCAGGCGCTCAAGGCCAAGGGTGTCGACGTCACGGAGAAACCGAACATCGGCAGCCGCGAGGTCGTCTACAGCCAGGTCCAGAGCGGCGGGCTCACCGTCCTGCCCGAGTACAACGGCGCGCTGCTGTTCTTCGTCGACCCCAAGTCGACGGCCGCCTCGACGGACCAGGTCAACAGCGAGCTCAAGAGCAAGCTGCCGGCCGAGCTCGAGATCCTCGACTCCTCGCCGGCGCAGGACAACGACTCGCTGACGGTCACCAAGGCGACGGCCGAGCAGTACAAGCTGACCAGCATCGAAGACCTCGCCAAGGTCTCCAAGAACATGACGGTCGGCGGGCCGCCGGAGTTCAAGAAGCGCCGCGAGCAGCAGTTCAAGGACGTGTACGGCCTGGAGTTCAAGGAGTGGAAGCCCACGGGCGACACGACGGCCGACGCGATCAAGGACGGCACCGTGCAGGCGGGCAACGTCTTCACGACCGACCCGAAGATCATCATCAATGACATGGTGTCGCTGCAGGACCCCAAGAACGTCTTCAGCGCCCAGAACGTGACGCCGCTGCTGAACAAGGCCGCGGCGTCCGACACGATCAAGACCACGCTCAACGCGGTGTCGGCCAAGCTGACCACCGAGAACCTGACGCAGATGATGCAGAAGATCTCGGTGGACAAGGACGACCCGGCGACGGTGGCCAAGGAGTGGCTGTCCTCCAACGGCCTCCTGTAGCGCGCGCCGGCGACGACGCCCGCCCCCGGTGAACGGCACGGCCCTCACCGGGGGCGCTTCGCGTGTGGGGGTCGCCCCCCCTTCGCCGGACGCGATGAACGGGCCGACCGGGCGAGTGCCCGGCGCGCCCGGCGGAAACTCGATGGACGAGGCGGCCCAGGCGATGCAATAGTCCCGCCGTGACCGAGACCACCGCCTCCTCCGTACCCGTCTCCCTGGCCGGCGGCCTCGTCCTGCGGCAGGCACAGCCCGCGGACCTGGACCAGATCGGCGCACTTCTCGCCGAACGCGGTGAACCGGCCGACGCCCTCGACCACCGGCTGGTCGTCCAGGACCCCGACGCCGGCTGGTCCGCCTGCGCCGTGGTCGTCGACGGCGACCGGGTCGTCTCCACCGCGACGCTCCTCGACGAAGACGTCCGCATCGGCGGCATCCACCTGCCGGCCGGCCAGATCGAACTGGTCGCCACCGACCGCGAGTACGAGGGGCGGGGGCTCGTGCGGGCGCTGGTGCGATGGGCCCACGACCGCTCCGCCGCCCGCGGCCACGTCATCCAGGTGATGATCGGGATCCCGTACTTCTACCGGCTGTTCGGCTACGAGTACGCCATCGACATCCCGCAGGCGCCGGCCGTACGCACCACCCCGCCGCCCGGCGAGGCGACGCCCGTGCTCCGGGCCGCCCGGCCGTCCGACATCCCCGCCATGGCGGCCCTGCAGGAGGCGGCCCAGAACCGGTTCGACGTGGCCATGCCGCACTCGGCGGCCCGCTGGCGGTGGCTGCTGGCCCACGAGGCGAGCACCCTCCGGGTCCTCGAACGCGCCGGCACCGTCGTCGCCGCCGGACGTACCACGCCCCCCGGCGACGAGGTGCTGCTGGCCGAGGCCGCCGCGGTCGACGAGGCGGCGGCACGGGACCTGCTCCGCGGCGTCGTCGCCCTGACACCCGGCAGCCGGCTGAACGTCGTCCATCGGGCCGGCACCGTGACCGCCGCCGCCTGGCAGGAGTTCCTCGACCACGAACCACGCAAGCGGGCCGAGCAGTACTACGTCCGCGTGCCGGACGCCGCGGCGCTGCTCGACCGGCTGCGGCCGCTGCTCCGGCAGCGTCTCACCGCGGCCGGGATCGATCGCGCCGGCCGCGACATCGTCATCTCCACCTTCGGCGCCCACTACCGGATCCCGGTCCACGCCGAGGGCCTCGGCGAGGTCGTCACCGGCGGTCCGATGCAGGGGCCCGGAACGGTGGGAGGCCTCGGCGTGGCGCCCGACCACCTGGCCGCCCTGCTGTTCGGCCCGCACGGTTACGAGGGGCTGTCCCGGATCAGGTCCGATGTCTACACCGGGGAGGAGGAGCTGTTCCAGGCGCTCTTCCCGCCGCTCACCGCCGATCTGCTCACCTACTACCTGCCGTACTAGGGCCGGTGACCGGACAGCCGCCTGACCCGCTTCCCCCCTGTCACAGGGTCCCGGGAAAGCCGGGGAGCACGAGATGGAAGAAGTGCTGCGCGGTGTAGGTGGCGAGCTTCCTGGCCTTGCCGGTCCTGACGTTCACCGCGTAGGCCGTGAAGGGAACGAACGGAGGGTCGACGTCCGAGGCAGGGGCGTCGTCGTCGCGGTTCCCGCAGACGAAGGGCCTGGCCACGGCGATGATCTCCTGAGGCCCGGCCCAGCTGCGCAGGTGGACGAAGTCGCCGGTCATGGACAGGCCCCGCACGGGGACTCTCCGGAGCACCTTGCCGGTCGTCCGGTCCAGGTGCACGAGATCCTCGCCGCTTCTCAGGCAGTCGGTGCCGGGGACGGTCACGCTCTGCACCGCGACGACGGTCTCCTCGTCGGGACCGAGCCCGCCGACCAGGTAGTGCCCGGCGACGTCGACGGTCTTCGCGTTGCCCGCCGTGGACGTCCCCCACAGGTGGCTGATGGTCCGCAGCCGGGTCCTGGGCGCGTACTCCGCCAGGGTGATCGTGTCGCCGTCAGGGGACAGGCCGATGGGGTTCCAGCCGTTGGGCAAGGGCCGGACCATGCGCAAGTGAGGCCGCTCCGGCGGGTCGGCGCTCGGCAGTTCGGCCGTCCTGACCAGCCGGCGGCGCCAGGAGATGTACTGGTTGACCAGCGCCTTGCGGGCGTACGCCTGGGGGCTGGCGACCTGCGCCAGCCTGGGCCAGCGCCCGAGCACCTTGACCAGCACGGTCTGCAGCAGGTCTTCGGCGAGGTGGGCATCTCCCGTGAGCAGGTAGGCCGTCCGCATCAGCGACTGCTGGTGGGCGGCCATGAACTCGCGGAAGCTGTCGTTGCGGTCCAAGGTGACTCCTCTCGCCCGTTACCGACGCCGGCGAGCGGGTGAAAGGTTGGGCCGGATCGGCCGGCGCGCCGGGACGCGCTCCAGGACACCACAGGAGCAGGCCGCCGCCCGGCGAGCAGGTCCCGTGCCCGTTTCGCGGGACCTGACGGCAAACGTCACCGTGATCCATCTGTGCCAGAGTGGTCGGGTGAGTGTGTTCACCGAGGCGATGGCGCAACTCGCGGCGGGGGTGGCCGTGCTGACCGTACGAGACGGCAGGGACGACGTGGGCGTCACCGTGTCCGCCCTCATGTCGGTCTCCGCCGACCCGCCGCTCGTGCTCGCCAGCCTGGGCAGCCGCGGCTACCTCACCGAGGTGCTCCTCCGTCAGGACCGCTGGGCCGCCTCGCTGCTGTCGGCGGGGCAGGCGGCCATCGCCAGCAGGTTCGCCGCCGCCGGCCGTCCGAGCGCCCGGCACCTGGTCGCGGGCACCCCGCACCACCGCGGCCCGCACAGCGACGCGCTGGTCGTCGAGGGCGGGGTGGCGGCGCTGGAGGTGGAGACGTCGCAGGTGGTGCCCGCGGGTGAC
Source organism: Nonomuraea sp. NPDC003804 (assembly GCF_040610675.1). Taxonomy (NCBI): domain Bacteria; kingdom Bacillati; phylum Actinomycetota; class Actinomycetes; order Streptosporangiales; family Streptosporangiaceae; genus Nonomuraea; species Nonomuraea sp. NPDC003804. The sequence goes on along the minus strand of NZ_JBEXMT010000011.1, from coordinate 175,498 downwards.
CACACCCTGTTCGTGGCGCGGGTGCTCGCGGTCGACTACGTCGACGCCACCCCGCTTCCCCTCGTACGGCTGCGCGGCCGCTACCGCCCGGTCTAGGGGGCCGTGTCCCGAAACGCCGCGGCCCGGAACAGGGTGACGTGGTGCAGCAGAATGTCGGGATGACCGACCCCAGAATCGATCCCCCCGCGGCCGGTGACGAGCGGGAACTGCTGGTCGCCTTCCTCGACTGGCACCGCGAGACCCTGGCCGTCAAGTGCGCGGACCTGAGCGAGGTGGAGGAGTGCCGCAAGGTCTCGGCCGGCACCCCGCTGGACGCCCTCGCCAGGCGGGACCGCCGGGGTGACCACCACTCGCACCGCTACATCCTCATCCACATGATCGAGGAGTACGCCCGGCACAACGGCCACGCCGACCTGCTCCGCGAACGCATCGACGGCACCACCGGAGAGTAGCCGCCTTCGCCCGCATCGCCGAGCGGGCCCGGCTGAGCTCACCCTGGGACGCCGAAGCGGGTGGCGGCCCGCGGGGGACCGCCACCGCCGCAGGCGCGGCTACCTGATGACGATCTCCCCTGGCAGCAGGAGCGGCCCGTACGCGGGAAGCCCCAGCTCGCCGGCGAGCCTGGCGAACGGCCCCCACGCCTCCAGCCGCATCCTGGCCAACGCCGCCGACTTGTCCTCGCTGGACTCGGGCCCGCGCAGCCGCTCCAGCGGGTGCAGCCGGGGGTAGGTCCGCACGGGCGCGTCCGCCGCCAGCCCGGCACGCTCGCGGGCGATGCCGAGGGCGTCCTCGAGGCCGCCGAGCTCGTCCACGAGACCGTGCTCGTGCGCGTCGGCCCCCGTCCACACCCGGCCGCGGGCCAGCTCGTGCGCCCGCTCCCTGGTCAGGTGCCGGCCTTCGGCGACCTTGCCCACGAAGTCGTCATAGATGCGGTCGAGCCAGGCGTTGACCCTGTCCCACTCCTCGGGCGAGAACGGCCTGGTGGAGGAGAACATCGCGGCCTTCGCGCCCTCGCTGATCACGTCGGTGGTCACGCCGGCCTTCTCCAGCAGCCCGCCGAGGACGGCCTTGCCGCCGAACACGCCGATCGACCCGGTCAGCGTGCCCGGCTGGGCGACGATGACGTCGGCGGCCATCGAGACGAAGTACCCGCCCGAGGCGGCCAGGTCGCCCATCGACACGATGACCGGCTTGACCCTGCGCGTGAGGACGATCTCGCGCCACACCGCGTCGGAGGCCACGTAGGAGCCGCCGGGACTGTCGACCCTGAACACCACGGCCTTGACGTGGTCGTCCCTGCGCGCCGCCCTGATCGCGGCGCTGATCGTGTCGGAGCCCATGGCGCCGCTGCCGCCGAGGGGGCTGCGCCCGCTGCGACCGAGCCTGATCATGCCGTGGCCGTGGACGAGCGCGACGCTGTGGGCGGTCGGGTGGGGCAGCTTGCGGGCGGTGAGAGCCCGCGCGTACTTGACGACGTACTGCAGGTGGGCGTCGGCGCCCGCGGCCTGCTTGACCTCGTCGTAGACCTCGTCGCGGTAGGCGAGCCGGTCCACCAGCCCCGCCTCCACGGCCTCGGGGCCGATGAACGGCCCCCTGTCGATCAGCTCCCGCACCTTGTCGGGGTCGAGCCTGCGCCCTTCCGCCACGCCCGCGACGACCTGCTCGACGACCGACTCGGCCAGCCTGCCGTACGACTCCTTGTGGGCGTCGGTCATGTGGTCTTCGGTGAAGGTGTTGGCGGCGGTCTTGTACTCGTGGCGCTTGCCGACCTCGTAGCCGATGCCGAGCTTGTCCAGGGTGCCCTTGAGGAAACGCTGTTCGAGCGCGATGCCGGTGAGACCGACGTCGCCGCTGGGCTGCAGGTAGACGCGATCGAACGCGCTGGCCAGGTAGTAGGGGACGGTGCCCTGGCCGAACTCGCCGAACGTCTCGCCGAAGGCCACGGTCAGCCTGCCCGACGCGCGGAACCGCACGACGGCCTCGCGCAGCTCCTGGACCATGCCCAGGCCGAGCGGGGCACCGCCGATCTTGACGATGAGCGCCTTGACGCGGGAGTCCTGCCCGGCCCGCTTCAGGCCGGACAGCACGTCGGCCAGGCGGGGCTTGCGCATGGTGAGGAGCGCGGCGAGCGGATCGGCGGGTGGGCCCTCGGTCAGCCCGTCGGTGAGGTCCAGTTCGAGGACCAGGGGCGCGGTGCGCCGCTGCCTGAACCGATCAACGCTGTCAACGATCACCTTGGTCGCGTCCATAAATGTCACCCTAAGCGACGACCTCGGACCTGCGAGCGCCCGCGGTCCCTCCCTCTCACAGGTCCATCCGATCGGATGATCCACCGCCTACCGAAGTCTGATGATCGGATCCGAAGGGCGGACGCCGCCCGTCCCCCGGACGCCGGCACCACCGAAGCCGCCCGTCCGCGTCTGACGGCGTCCTGGTGACCGCGAGCGTGAACGCGAGCGTGAAAAGGCCACGCCCGCAGGCGCGCGGGCGTGGCCGGGAAGGGAACGGTCAGGCGGCGGTGCAGGTCAGCGTGGCGGGCGGGGTGTTCGCCCCGCCGCGCGGCAGCTTGCCGTTGAAGCCGAACCTGGTGGACGCGTCCATGGCCAGCGTGCCGTTCCAGCGCGCGTTGGTCACGGTGACGTCGGCCCCGCTCTGGGTGTACCTGCCCTCCCAGAGGGTGGTCACCTTCTGCTGGTCGGGGAAGGTCCAGGCGACCTTCCAGCTCTTGAGGGGCAGGGTGCCGGTGTTCTTGACGGTGACGTTGGCCTGGAAGCCGCCCGGCCAGGAGGCGCGGTTGGTGTAGGTGGCGGCGCACTCGACGTGCGGCACCGCCTTCCAGACGTCCAGACGCGGCGTGGTGACCTGCTTGCCCGCGCTGGTGTAGGTGATCGGCTTGCCGGCCGCCTTGAGCTTGGCGAGGATCTCGTCGACCGAGGCGTCGGGCAGCTTCTCCCTCATCAGCGCGAAGGCGCCCGCGACGTGCGGGGCGGCCATCGAGGTACCGCCGAAGCCCGCGTACCTGTTGTCGGGCACGGAGGAGAAGATCGGCCAGCCGGGGGCGAACAGGTCGAGCATCTCGCCGCGGTTGCTGAAGGCGGAGACGTCGTCGGTGTGCGTGCCGACCTGCGGGTACTCCACGTCGGTCGAGCCGACGGTCACGACGCTGGAGACGCAGGCGGGCCACGAGACGGACGCCTCGTGCCCCTCGTTGCCCGAGGCGACGACGGTGGCGACGCCCTGGGCGAGCAGCTCGTCCGCCCTGGCCTTGAAGTCGGCGCCGTCACCGGTGTCGCAGGCGGTGTCGTACTTGCCGCCGCCCAGGCTGAGGTTCACCGAGGCGACGCCGTACTGCTTGGCGATCAGGTTGACGTAGGCCATCCCGGTGAGGACGGAGGAGTCGTAGGCCAGGACGCACGGGGTGGAGTCGGCGCCGCCGCAGTACTCGGGGTTGGTGAACCTGCTGAACACCTGCACCGGCACGATCGTCGCGCCGGGGGCGACGCCGTCGGAGGGCTCGCGCTGCGAGGAGTGCGCCTTGCCCGCGACGATGCCGGCCACGTGGGAGCCGTGCGCGCAGATGCCGAAGAGCGCGTCGGAGGGCGGCACGTTCTTCATGCACGCGTCGGTGGTCGCGCTGGACGCGCCCGCGCCGATCTGGAACGGCGCGCCGCTCGGGCACAGGGAGGTGGCCATGTCCGCGGCGTTCTCGGCGGAGAAGCAGGCCTCGGCGGCGATGCGGCCGCCGAAGAACGGGTGGTCGCCGTCGATGCCGGTGTCGAGGACGGCTACCGCCTTGCCCGCGCCGGTCACGCCGGCCGCGTGGGCCTTGTCGGCGCCGATGATGGCCGTGCTCCTGACCAGGTTCGGCGCGTTGAGGTGGTCCTCGCGGATGGCGACGACGTCGGCCTGGCCGGCGATCTTCTTGAACTCCTCGACGGTCCCCTCGTAGACGAAGAAGTCGAGCCTGCCGGCGAGCGACTCGGGGGTCGGGGCCACGTTGTCGACGCTGGGGGCGACCGCCTCGGCCGTGGCGGCGAGGGACTTGGCCTGCGCGGGGCTCTGCACCTGGACGATCGCCCGGTGAGTGCCGCTGATCCGGACCGCGGGGTCGATCTTCCTGATCGGATCGTCCGCGGTGGCGTGCGCGGGGGCCTGGATGAGCCCGGCGGAAACGGCGGCGAGGGTGGCCGCAGCAGCCAGGAGAGACCGCAGTCTCACTGTGCCTCCGAGGGGGGTGATCGATTTGTGGGGTTTGAGTGTACAGATGTGACTTTTGTTGTCAGAAGAGAGCTGACGTGTCTTTTGGGTAACGCAGCCGCAGGCCGGACCCGGAACCGGGACCGGCCTGCGTGCCGTGCGGGCTCACCCGCCGAGTGAGGTGGCGGCCTTCCTGAGCGCCGGGCCGGAGGTCGAGCCGAGCCTGACCTTCTCCGCCGCGTTGACCTTCTCCAGGGCCGACGTCGCGCCGTGCGCCCAGTTGAGCCAGGCCGTCAGCAGCGCCCCGTCGAGCGTGGCGCGCGCGCCCTTCGACGCCTTCAGCACCTTGTACGCCTTGCCGAGCGACGAGGCCTTGGTCAGCTCGGGGAAGACCTTGCTCGCCTTGTGCGCCAGCTTCAGATAGCAGGTGAGGGTCTCGTCGGACAGCTGCCCGGTGCCGCGGTAGATCTCCACGGCCCACTGCTTGGCGGTCATCGCGGTGCCTGCCGTACCGCGGGTGCAGACGGCCGCGGGAGCGGCGGGAGGCGTCACGGTGACGGTCACCGTCACCGTGATCGTCGGCAGCGGGACGGGGGTCGGGTCGGGCGTGTCGACGTCGTCGCCGGGGTCCCCCGACTGCGGGTCGTCGTCGGAGGGCCGGGGCGACGGGCCGCTGACCGAGGGCGCCGGAGCGGGGGCGCTCTGGGTGGCGGTGGGCTGCGGCGCGGCCCCGGTCATGGCCGCCGCCAGATCCAGGCGCGGAGTGACGACGTCGGCTCCGTTCACCTGGTAGGAGAACGGCCTGCCGGTCGCCTTCAGCTTGTCGACCAGCGCGCCGATCGCCTGGTCGGGGAAGGCGGCCTTCATGACGGCCAGCGCTCCCGCGACGTGCGGGGCGGCCATCGAGGTGCCGCTGTGGGTGGCCATGACGTCGTCGGGCACCGACGACTCGATCTCCACGCCGGGCGCGAACAGGTCGAGCAGCGAGCCGGAGTTGGAGAAGTCGGCGATCTGGTCGCTGTTGTTGCTGGCCCCGACCGCGACGGCCGACGAGACGCACGCGGGGAAGGAGGTGCCGGTGAAGTACTCGTTGCCCGCCGCGACGACGGTCGCCACGCCCTTGGACAGCAGGTCGTCGATCTTCGGCTTGAAGACCTGACCCGCCTCGGTGCCGTCGCACGAGGTGTCGGACAGCTGCCCGCCGAGACTGAGGTTCAGCGCCGCGATGGGGGTGGCGGGAGCGAGCGACGCGATGTGGTCCATGGCCAGGCGCAGCGACGACTCGAAGGCCATCAGACAGGCCGCCGCGCCGCACGCGTCCTCGTCGTTGACCCTGCTGAACACCTGGACCGCCACGATGCTCGCGCCGGGGGCGACGCCGCCGCCACCGGCCGCGATGCCCGCCACGTGGGTGCCGTGCTCGCACAGGTTCTCGCTGCCGAGCAGGCACTTGGCGTACTCGGCGTCGGCCGCGCCAGGACCTATCATCTGGCTCTGGCCGTTCGGGCACAGCGACTCGACGCCGTCGTACTCGGTGGAGGAGAAGCACGCCTCGGCGATGATCCGGTTGCCGAAGAACGGATGGTCCCGGTCGATGCCCGTGTCCAGGATGGCGACGGCCTGTCCCGCGCCCGTCGCGCCGGTGGCGTGGACCTTGTCGGCGCCGATGACGGGAAGACTCGAGACGGCGGTCGGCGGATAGGCGCGATCGCGGTGGATGGAGGAGACGCGCGGGTCCTCGGCGAGCGCCGCCAGCTCCTCCGCGGTGCCTTCGACGACGATGAACGGCTGCGCGGCCGGCTGGAGCACGACCTGGGCGTCCTCGGCCGCGGCCTGCGCGGCGACCGGGGCGGTCTGCCCCGGGTCGGTCAGCTCGACGATGACCCGGGTGCTGCCCTCGGCGACGGCCAGGCCCTCTTCGAGCTTCTCCCCGGCGGCCGTGGCGGACGGCGACGGCGAAGGAGTGGCGGGGGGTTCACCGGCGAGGGAGGGAGCGGCCGGCAGTAATGCCAGCAAGACCGAGCACACGATCAGGCGTCGCAGTCGCACACGTCCTCCGAGGGGGGTGATGATCTCGGAGTGTAGAGAGCTTTGTCCGCTTAGCCCAGAGGATGCGGTGGTTTCTCAGCAAACGTTCATGCGAAAGCCGCCCGAGATCCGGGCGGCTTTCGCGCGCGCTCAGCCGGTGCCCGGCGTGTGCCTCAGCCAGATCGCGCCCAGCGGCGGCACCCGCAACGTCGTCGCGTACGGCAGGCCGTGGTGCGACTCCTCGGCCGCCTCCACCGTCCCGAGGTTGCCCACGCCGCTGCCCCAGTAGTCGAAGGCGTCGGTGTTGAGCGCCTCCTCCCACTGCCCGCCGTACGGCAGGCCGAGCCTGAACTCCTCGTGCGGAGCCCCGCTGAAGTTGACCACGCACGCCACCGCGGACCCGTCGAGCCCGAACCGCAGGAACGAGAAGACGTTGCCGGGCGCGTCGTCGGCGTCGATCCACCGGAACCCGTCGGGCGTGGTGTCCTGCTCCCACAGGGCAGGGGTCTGCCGGTAGAGGGCGTTGAGGTCGCGGACCAGCTTCTGCACCCCGCGATGCCCGTCGAAGTCGAGCACCCACCAGTCGAGCCCGCGCTCCTCCGACCACTCCGACCCCTGGCCGAACTCGCCGCCCATGAACAGCAGCTGCTTGCCCGGATGCGCCCACATGAACGCGAACAGCGCCCGCAACTGCGCGAACCGCTGCCACTCGTCGCCCGGCATCTTGCCCAGCAGCGAGCCCTTGCCGTGGACGACCTCGTCGTGCGACAGCGGCAGGACGAAGTTCTCGCTGTAGGCGTACATCAGCGAGAAGGTCATCTGGTGGTGGTGGTACTGGCGGAAGATCGGCTCGTGGCGCAGGTAGGCGAGCGTGTCGTGCATCCAGCCCATGTTCCACTTGAAGCCGAACCCGAGCCCGCCCAGATGCACGGGACGCGAGACGCCCGGCCAGGCGGTCGACTCCTCGGCGATCGTCGAGATGCCCGGCGCCTCCCGGTAGCAGACGGAGTTCATCTCCTTGAGGAACTCCACCGCGTCGAGGTTCTCGCGACCGCCGTAGATGTTCGGCGTCCACTCGCCCTCGCGCCGCGAGTAGTCGAGGTAGAGCATCGAGGCGACCGCGTCCACCCGCAGCCCGTCGATGTGGAACTCCTTCAGCCAGTAGAGCGCGTTGGCGACGAGGAAGTTGCGCACCTCGTTGCGGCCGAAGTCGAAGACGTAGGTGCCCCAGTCGGGGTGCTCGCCGCGGGCCGGGTCGGCGTGCTCGTAGAGCGGCGTGCCGTCGAAGCGGGCCAGCGCCCAGTCGTCCATCGGGAAGTGCGCGGGCACCCAGTCGAGCACCACCCCGATGCCGCGCTGGTGCAGGGCGTCGACCAGGTGACGGAACTCGTCCGGGGTGCCGAAGCGGGCGGTCGGCGCGTAGTAGGAGGTCACCTGGTAGCCCCACGAGCCGCCGAACGGGTGCTCGGCCACCGGCAGGAACTCCACGTGCGTGAAGCCCATCTCCTCCACGTAGTCGGCCAGCTGCGTCGCCAGCTCGGTGTAGCCGAGCCCCGGCCGCCACGAGCCGAGGTGCACCTCGTAGGTGCTCATCGGCAGCCGCTGCGGCACCTTGGTCTGGCGCTGGGCCATCCACGCGTCGTCGGCCCACCGGTAGTCGGAGTGGTCGACCACCGACGCCGTCTGCGGCGGCACCTCCGTCCTGCGCGCCATCGGGTCGGCCTTGTCACGCCAGAGCCCGTCGGCGCCGAGGATCTGGAACTTGTAGCGTTCGCCCACGCCGATGTCGGGCACGAACAGCTCCCAGACTCCCGACCGGCCCAGCGAGCGCATGGGGTGGGCGACGCCGTCCCAGTGGTTGAAGTCGCCGACCACCCTGATGCCGCGCGCGTTCGGCGCCCAGACGGCGAACGCGGTGCCGTCGACGTCCTCATGGCGCATCGTCCGCGCGCCGAGGGACTCCCACAGCCGCTCGTGCCTGCCCTCGCCGATCAGGTGCAGGTCCACCTCGCCGAGGGTGGGCCAGTGCCGGTACGGGTCGCGCATGTCGTACGGCTCGCCGCCGCTGTAGCGCACCCGCAGGACGTAGTCGGGGACCTTGTCCAGCCCGCCGACCGTGGCCTCGAACACCCCGTGAGCGACATGCCTCATCGGTCGCGCGTCGTCGTCGAAGACCACCTCGACCTGTTCGGCCAGCGGTCGCAACGCCCTGAACGTGACCCCGTCAGGACCCAGGTGCGCTCCGAGAATCGAATGCGGGTCGTGATGCGCCCCACCTGCGAGGCGGTCGAGCTCTGTCCTCATCGGCATGTTCCTTACCCTGCCCTACAGCGACCTTCCAACCCATGCCCTTGACCGCTGCCGCCATGCGAATTCTGGAGACGGGCATTTCAGAAAAATCGGATTAACCGCGGCGGTCGCCGCCAGAAACGTGCGCGACCTGTCCGCCGCCGCCCGCAGCCCGTGCGAGCGCCGGTGATCGCCACCGTGGCCATGGTAACCGCCACTGCCCCGATCAACCCGCCGCCACACCCATAGCCGTCATTTCGGGTCCGGTCATGACCGTAAGGGCATGGTCCCTCACCTACCGGCTCGGGGCCGTCAGGCGAGGGACCATGCCCTTTCCGCGGTGTCAGTACGGGTTGGTGGCGGTGACGTCGCGGGGCGTCACGCGGAACCCCTGCCAGTGGATCGGCATCGGGTCGGCGTCCTCGTCCCTGGCGACGTGGTGGAAGCCCACGTTCACCCACACCACCGGATCGGTCACCCGCTCGTCGTTGGCGTACCGGTCGACCGACCTGCCGCACCTGGGCGCGACGTTCTCGGTCGCGAGCCGCTCGCAGGCCCGGTACTGCGTCACGTACACGTCCGCGTGCGTGAACGCCTCGTCGGCGGGGCCGCGGTACTCCGCGCTGTCGGAGTTGTTGATCTCCCACGAGACCGGGTGCCGGTCGGTGTTGCGCACCCCCGGGTCCACCACCCGCCACCAGCGCATCCTGCTGTTGAGCGCCCTGGTCTCCCGGTTGAACACCGTCTTCACCAGCGACCGCTTCTTGGTGCGGTTGCCGGCGAAGTCGTACTGCTCGACGACGTCGCGGGCCCTGCCCTCGATGTCGAAGTCCATCCGCCAGAAGACGTTGTGGCTGTGGGACTCCTCGAAGTGCTTGCGCCCGACCCCGAGCGGCCAGCCGTGCTTCGGCGCGGTCGTGGTGCCCGCCAGCGAGCCCGTGGCGCCGATCCGCGGCGTGATCGAGCCGTCGTCGCCGAACACCCACTCGGAGACGTAGGTGTACCAGCCGACCTGGTAGGCGGCCAGCACCACCAGTTCCTGGCCCTGCGCCGTCCTGCGCTGGCTCTCGTCGCCCCAGCCGTCCTTGAGGTAGGCGTGGCCGCGCGGGCGCGTCGTCACGCACACCTTGCTCTTGGCCAGCTCGCCGCCGGGACAGTCGGCCGCCGTCAGCGTCACCGCGGCCGAGCCGAGCGAGCCGATGTCGTGGTAGCGCGGCTCGCCGCTGTCGTAGGGGACGTGGATCTGCGCCAGCGCCCCGCTGCGCAGCACGCTGATCGACCGGCTGTCCTTGGGCATGTAGCGCACCCTCGTGACGGTCAGGCCCTCGATCGTGCGTATCTCCCAGCACAGCCGCCAGCGCGCGCCGTTCGGCAGCGTCCTGTCGACGAGGTACGGCGAGCCGCACGCGTCGGCCGCGTCGGCCGCCGCCGGTGCGGACGGGGGCGGCGCGGGCGACGCCAGGGGCACGGCGAGCAGGCCGGCGAGCATGAGACGGAGGATCAACTCACCACTCCAGGGTGTGAACCCGCTTGGCGGACAGGTCGAGGACGATGCGGCTGGTGTCGAGGAAGGTGCCGTTGGGCAGCCGGACGAACAGCCGCAGGCACCGGTGCGTCCGGCACGGTCCCCGCTCCGGCGAGTAGATCAGTCCGCGCAGGGCCAGGTCGGACGGCGAGGCGAGCTCCCGCCCCGCGGCCTTCATGAACGACTGGCGCACTCCCCGCCCCAGCGCCGGGTCGGCCAGCAGCAGCTCGGCGGCGCGCAGTTCCTCCCGCCTGGACGGCGGCGGCTGCACCCCTCTGCCCGTGGTCTCCTCGACCACCCTGCTCTGGCCGAGGTCGACGGTCCTGACGGTCAGCGTGTCGTTGCCGTAGTCGTAGATGTAGGCCTCGGCGCGCCGCGCCTGCTCGGCGTCCTTGTCGTCGTCGCGCTCGACGTAGAGCAGCTCGGCCTGTTCCGCCTTCAGGTGGGTGCCGGCCGTGGCGATCTCGCCGGCTCGGGCGATCTCCTCGGGCGTCAGGGGATCTCCCGGCGCGGGAGACTCCTGGACGGCCTGCGCCGCCTCCGGCCCTTCCCCGCTGGTGGCGATCAGGAGCGTTCCGCTCAGGAGCGCCGTGCCCAGCCCAGCGGCCGCGAACACAAGACCTCGTCGCATCCGCCCCCCTTACTCTTCGCTTATGTAGGCATGCGAAGAGTAATGCTCCGGGTGGGCTGCGGAGGGGGAAACGCCGGGAACGCCTCAGCGGAAGGCGGCCAGCGGGATGGGCAGCCAGGTGGGGCGGTGGCGGGCCTCGTACATGACCTCGTAGACCGCCTTGTCGTACTCCAGCGCCCGCAGCAGCGCCGCGTCCTCGGCGCCCACGTCGGCGTACCCCTCGAGGAAGGCCGTCCTGTTGTGGGTGGCCCACTCGTCCGCCTTCGGGCGCAGCGTCTCGCCTTCGGGGTGGTCGGTCAGCAGATGCCCTGCGGCGTAGTCGAAGGAGCGCAGCATCCCGGCCACGTCCCGCAGCGGGGAGGCGAGCGCCCTGCGCTCCTCCAAGGGCTGTCCCGGCTCGCCCTCGAAGTCGAGGACGAACCATCCGACGGGTGTCCGCATGACCTGGCCCAGGTGGTAGTCGCCGTGGACGCGCTGCACGCGCACCTCTCCGGTCAGCTCCTCCACCTCGTGGAAGGCGCGCTCGACGACGTCGGCGTGCTCGGCCAGCTCGGGCACCTCGGCGACCGCCCTGGCCAGGCGGCGGCGGAAGCCCTCCACCATCCACTTGACCTCGTGCGGCTCGACGACGTCGGTGGGGAAGGCGGCCGCCAGCCGGCGGTGGATCTCGGCCGTCGCCGCGCCGAGCCGGTGCGACTCGGCGGCGAAGTCGCCGCCCGCCTCGGCCGCGGACACGTCCTCCAGCTGGCCGTAGAAGTCGCGGACGCTGGCCAGCGCCAGGTCCCAGCCGTCGTTGCTGGTGGACAGGAACTCCTGCATGAAGGCCAGCGTGGTCGGCACGCCGTCGAGGTCGGTCTCGATCCACCCGTACGGCTTGGCGATGTGCGGCGAGCCGCGCTCGGCCAGCGCGGTGACGACCTCGAGCTCCGGGTTGACGCCCGGGATGAGGCGGCGGAACAGCTTGCAGATGTAGGCGTCGCCGTACACCAGCGAGGTGTTGGACTGCTCGGCCCCGAGGACCAGGCTGCGCTGCGTGGTGTCGATCTCCACCCCGCGCGTGTGGCGGAACCTGACGGGACCGTGGTCCTGCCCCTCGGCCATGCCCTCCAGCAGCAGCCGGGCCAGGGTGGGGTCGTGCGCGGCGTCGTAGACGTGGACGCCGTCCTGCGTGATGCCGACGAGGGCGTGCTTGAGCCGGTCGGGCAGCTCCGCGCGGATGCCGATCAGGAGCTGGTAGCGGTCGCGCGCGTCGGCCTGCCGTACGGACAGGACCAGGTGGCACAGCTGGGCTTCGCCTTCGGTGCCGAGGACGGTGTGCGACTCGATGCCGAGGTCGTCGAGAGGGCGCCCCTTGCCCGCGAACCAGCGTTGATGGGTGATCCAGCGGGCAAGGAGGTCCTCAAGCACGACTTACTCCTCCTGGGGTACAGCGGGCGGAAGGGTGAACCAATAGAACCCATGCCCAGGGAGCGTCAAAAGATACGGAAGTTCGCCAATCGGTGGAAATGGAACTCCACCCATCGTCTCCACGGGCGATACGCCGACGAACCTTCGCAGGTCCAGCTCCACGGGCTGGGGGAACCGCGAGAGGTTGTTCACGCATAGCATGCGATCATCGCCGAGCTCGCGCACGAATGCCAGCACGCTGGGGTTCGACGAGTTGAGTTCGATGTACTCGCCGAGGCCGAAGACGGGGTGCCGCTTGCGGATCTCGATCATGCGCTTGGTCCAGTGGAGCAGCGAGCCGGCGTTCTTCTGCTGCGCCTCGACGTTGATCGCCTGGTAGCCGTAGATCGGGTCCATGATGACCGGCAGGTAGAGCCGGCCGGGGTCGCAGTCGGAGAAGCCCGCGTTGCGGTCGGGCGTCCACTGCATCGGGGTACGGACGCCGTCGCGGTCGCCGAGCCAGATGTTGTCGCCCATGCCGATCTCGTCGCCGTAGTAGAGCACCGGCGAGCCGGGCAGCGACAGCAGCAGCGCGGTGAACAGCTCGATCTGGTTGCGGTCGTTCTCCAGCAGCGGCGCCAGGCGGCGGCGGATGCCGACGTTGGCCCGCATGCGCGGGTCCTTGGCGTACTCGGAGTACATGTAGTCGCGCTCTTCGTCGGTGACCATCTCGAGCGTGAGCTCGTCGTGGTTGCGCAGGAAGATGCCCCACTGGCAGTTCTCGGGGATCTTGGGCGTCTGGGCCATGATCTCCGAGATCGGATAACGGGACTCCCTGCGCACGGCCATGAAGATGCGCGGCATGAGCGGGAAGTGGAAGGCCATGTGGCACTCGTCGCCGCCGTTGACCGGGTCGCCGAAGTACTCGACCACGTCGGACGGCCACTGGTTGGCCTCGGCCAGCAGCACGCGGTCCGGGTAGAGCCGGTCGACCTCGGTCCTGATCTGCTTGAGGTAGGCGTGGGTCCTGGGCAGGTTCTCGCAGTTGGTGCCGTCCTCCTCGAACAGGTAGGGGATGGCGTCCATGCGGAATCCGTCGATGCCCAGGTCGAGCCAGAACCTCAGCACCTCCAGCATGGCCTCCTGCACCGCCGGGTTCTCGTAGTTGAGGTCGGGCTGGTGGTGGAAGAAGCGGTGCCAGTAGTACTGCCCGCGGACCGGGTCGTAGGTCCAGTTCGAGGTCTCGGTGTCGATGAAGATGATCCGGGCGTCCCGGTACTTCTCGTCGGTGTCGGACCAGACGTAGAAGTCGCCGAACGGGCCCTCCGGGTCGTGCCGTGACGCCTGGAACCACGGGTGGGCGTCGCTGGTGTGGTTCATCACCAGGTCGGCGATCACCCGCATGCCCCGCTTGTGCGCCTCGTCGACCAGCTTGACGAAGTCGCCGAGATCACCGAAGTCAGGGAGGATCTTCATGAAGTCGGCGATGTCGTAGCCGCCGTCGCGCAGCGGCGACTCGTACAGCGGCAGCAGCCAGAGGCAGTCGACACCCAGCCACTGCAGGTAGTCGAGCCTGCTGGTGAGCCCCTTGATGTCGCCTGTGCCGTCGCCGTTGGAGTCGGCGAAGCCCCTGATGAGCACCTCGTAGAAGACCGCCCGCTTGTACCACTGCGGATCGCGGGGCTCTTCCTCGTCGAAGGTGTTCGGGATGGCAGCGGAGTTCACGGTGTCGGACAAATTGGACTCCCCGATCGCTGTTACCGATGAGCCGCTCGCACGGTGAAAACGTGCGCCGGATGAATATGAGGGTCGAGGCGCACGTAGTTGTTCTGCCGCCACCGGTACGACTCGCCCGACATCTCGTCGTCCACGACGAACTCGGAGTTCCAGTCGAGACCGAGAGCGGGGAGGTCGAGATCGACCGTCGCCTCATGAGTATTGTGCGGGTCCAGGTTCACAACCGCCAGGACCACGTCGCCGAGTCCGTGCCGTCGTGTGGCCGTGTCGTAGGCGCCGGGCAGCCGCTTGGAGAAGCAGACCATGTCCGGGTGGTCGATCCTGTGGAACCTCAGATTACGCAATTCCTGGACGGCCGGGTGCGCCCTTCGGAACAAATTCAGATGGGTGATGAAGGGGGCAAGCGTGCGGCCCTCACGCTCGGCCGCGGCCCAGTCTCGCGGCTTGTACTGATATTTCTCGCTATCGAGGTATTCCTCGCTGCCTGGCCGTACTGGGCGGTTTTCGGTGAGTTCGTAGCCGGAATAGACGCCCCACGTGGGGGAGACGAGCGCGGCCAGGACGGCCCGGATCTTGAAGGCGGGCAGGCCGCCGTGCTGCAGGTACTCGTGCAGGATGTCGGGCGTGTTGACGAAGAGGTTCGGCCTCAGGAAATGCGATGTTTCGTGTGACAGTTCCGAAAAGTAGGTTTCCACGTCGTACTTCGAGTTCTTCCAGGTGAAGTACGTGTACGACTGGTGGTATCCGATCTTGGCGAGTGTCTGCAGCATCGCGGGGCGCGTGAACGCCTCGGCCAGGAAGACCACGTCGGGGTCGGTCGTCCTGATGTCGGCCAGCAGCCGCTCCCAGAAGCTCACCGGCTTGGTGTGCGGGTTGTCGACCCTGAAGATCCGCACCCCGTGGTCCATCCAGTGCCTGACCACCCGCTTGACCTCGGCGTAGATCCCCTCCGGGTCCTTGTCGAAGTTGAGCGGGTAGATGTCCTGGTACTTCTTGGGCGGGTTCTCCGCGTACGCGATCGACCCGTCGGCGCGGATCGTGAACCACTCGGGGTGCTCCTTGACCCACGGGTGGTCGGGCGAGCACTGCAACGCGAAGTCGAGCGCCACCTCCATGCCCAGCTCGCGGGTCCTGCCGACGAAGTCGTCGAAGTCGTCGATCGTGCCCAGGTCGGGATGGACGGCGTCGTGCCCGCCGTCCTCCGAGCCGATCGCCCACGGCGAGCCCGGGTCGTCGTGCCCCGGCGTGAGCGTGTTGTTGCGGCCCTTGCGGAAGGTCGAGCCGATCGGATGGATCGGCGGCAGGTAGACCACGTCGAAGCCCATGCGGGCGATGGCGGGCAGCCGCTTGGCGGCGGTCTGGAAGTTCCCCGACTTGGAGACGCCGCCCTCCTCGACGATCGCCCCCTCCGACCTGGGGAAGAACTCGTACCACGAGCCGAACAGCGCCCTGCGCCGGTCCACCCTGATCTTCTGCGGCTTGCTCCTGGTCAGCAGGTCGCGCAGCGGATGCGCCTCCAGCATCGCGGTCGTCTCGGGCAACTGGGCGATCGACAGGCGGGCGCGGGGGTCGAGCGTCTCGTCGCGCAGCTTCGCCGCCACGGCCAGCAGCGCCGCCCGGTGCCCGCAGACCTCGGCCGGCTTCAGCTCCGTGCCCGCCCGCAGCGCGCCGGCCGTGACCATGTCCGTCTTCAACATGTCCGTTCTCAACGCGCCCGGCTTCTGCGCGGCGGTCGTGCCGGCGCCGGTCCTCAGCGTGCCGTTGCCGTTGCGCGTGGTCCCGTTGCCGGCGTGCGGGGCCGGGCAGTCGGCCGGCCGTACGGCACGGGCGGCGCGCTCGAACAGGCGCGCGCCCTCCTCGCACATCAGGTCGACGTCCATGCCGCGCGGGATCTTGATCTCCGCGTCGTGCAGCCACGTGCCGATCGGATCGCCCCAGGCCTCGACCCTGAACAGCCAGTCACCCTCGTCGGGCAGCGACACGCTCACGGACCACCTGTCGGTGCCCTTGGCCACCTCTCGCATATGTTTCAGGTGGCCACGCCTCCCATCGGGCGAGGTGAGCACCACCCCGGCGGCCACCGCGTCGTGTCCCTCGCGGAACACGGTCGCGGCGATCTCAAAGGTCTCACCAGCAACCGCCTTCGCGGGCCACTGCCCGCAGTCGACGGCTGGGAAAATGTCCGTGATAGGGATTCGACCGATCATCGCGTCCTGTTCTCATGGTCGAGTGGCCGACTGTCGCAATGACGATCCTCGCACCTTCACGCGTGAAGCTGAGGACGCCATCCCGGACGGTGTTTCGGGTTCAAAGTGGGGAGTGCCCCAAGTGTCCCCATTAATGCATCTTCACGGAAGGGTTGTCAGAGGGAAGTGATCGATCTACGGGACTGCTGCTTGTCCACCACCACTCACCACCTAGGGTCGGAATCGTGAGAGCTATCCGCAGGTTCACCGTCCGCACCGTCCTTCCCACGGAGTTGGCCGCCCTCGGCGAGCTCGTGCACAACCTCAGGTGGTCGTGGCATCCAGAGACCACCGACCTGTTCTCCGAGGTCGATCCGGCCGTCTGGGAACGCGTTGGGCACGACCCCGTCGCACTGCTGGGCGCCGTCGACCCGGCCAGGTTGCGCCAGCTGGCGGGTGACCGCCGCTTCCTGCGTCGCCTCGCCGACGCAGCCGACGACCTGCGCGAGTACATGACCGCGCCGCGCTGGTACCAGACGCTGCCCGACGCGGCCGAGGCGATCGCCTACTTCTCGCCGGAGTACGGCATCGCCGCGGCCCTGCCGCAGTACTCGGGCGGCCTCGGCATCCTGGCGGGAGATCACCTGAAGGCGGCCAGCGACCTGGGCGTGCCGATCCTGGCGGTGGGGTTGCTCTACCGCCATGGTTACTTCACCCAGTCGCTGTCGCCCGAGGGCTGGCAGCTGGAGCACTATCCCAGCCTCGACCCCGGCGGCCTGCCGCTCACCCTGCTGAAGGACGAGGAGGGCACCGCCGTCCACATTCGGATCGGCCTGCCCGGCCACCGCGCCCTGCACGCGCAGGTGTGGGTGGCGCAGGTCGGCAGGGTGCCGCTGCTGCTGCTCGACTCCGACGTGGCCGACAACGACGCGGCCGCGCGCGACGTCACCGACCGCCTCTACGGCGGCGGCACCGACCACCGGCTCATGCAGGAGCTGCTGCTCGGCATCGGCGGCGTCAGGGCGATCCGCGCCTACTGCGGGATCACCGGTCACCCCGAGCCCGAGGTCTTCCACACCAACGAGGGCCACGCCGGATTCCTCGGCCTGGAGCGCATCCGCGAGCTGACCGAGTCGCGGCTGAGCTTCGACGAGGCGCTGGAGGCCGTGCGCGCGGGCACGGTGTTCACCACCCACACGCCCGTCCCCGCCGGCATCGACCGCTTCCCCGCCGACATGATCGAAAGGCAGTTCGGCGGCGACAACGCCTGGCCGACCGTGCCCGTCGAGCGCATCCTCGCGCTGGGCGCCGAGCGCGAGCCGGGCCGCTTCAACATGGCGATCATGGGCATGCGCCTGGCCCAGCGCGTCAACGGGGTCTCCGAGCTGCACGGCGAGGTCAGCCGGGAGATGTTCAAGGAGCTCTGGCCGGGCTTCGACCTGCACGAGGTCCCGATCGGGTCGATCACGAACGGCGTCCACGCGCCCACGTGGGTCGGTCGCGAGATCATGGAGCTGGCCGGTCGCGAGCTGCCGTCCCTGATCGACAAGGGGCAGGGCTGGGAGGGCGTCCACAAGATCCCCGACGCCGACATCTGGGAGATCCGCGGCCTGCTGCGCGAGCGCCTGGTCGAGGCGGCGAGGGTACGGCTGCGCCGCTCCTGGCGCGACCGGGGTGCCTCCGACGCCGAGCTGACCTGGGTCGACGACGCGCTCGACCCCAACGTGCTGACCATCGGGTTCGCCCGCCGCGTGCCCTCCTACAAGCGGCTCACGCTCATGCTGCGCGACCCGGCGCGGTTGAGGGAGCTGCTGCTCGACCCCGACAAGCCGGTGCAGATCGTCATCGCGGGCAAGGCGCACCCGGCCGACGAGGGCGGCAAGAAGCTCATCCAGCAGATCGTGCGGTTCGCCGACGAGGAGGACGTGCGGCACCGCATCGTCTTCCTGCCCGACTACGACATGGCCCTGGGCCAGCTGCTCGTGCAGGGCTGCGACGTCTGGCTGAACAACCCGCTGCGACCGCTGGAGGCCTCGGGCACCTCGGGCATGAAGTCGGCGCTGAACGGCGGGCTCAACCTGTCCATCCGCGACGGCTGGTGGGACGAGTGGTACGACGGCACCAACGGCTGGGCCATCCCCACCGCCGACGGCGTCGCCGACCCCGACCGGCGCGACGAGCTGGAGGCCGCCGCGCTCTACGACCTGATCGAGCACGAGGTCTCCGACCGCTTCTACGACCGCGCCGCCGACGGCCTGCCCCGCAGGTGGCTGGAGATGGTGCGCCACACGCTGGCCTCGCTCGGGCCCAAGGTGCTGGCCGGGCGGATGCTCCGCGACTACGTCGTGGGTCTCTACACGCCCGCCGCCGCCGGCGCCCGCGCGCTGTCGGCCGACGTCTACGCGCCCGCCAAGGCGTTCGCCGCCTGGCGGCTGCGCGCCGCCAAGGCGTGGCCCGGCGTCAGGGTGGAGCACGTGGAGGCGTCGGGTGTCGGCGACACGCCTGAGGTCGGCGCCGCCCTCGACCTGCGGGCCACCGTCGCGCTCGGCGAGCTCGAGCCGTCCGACGTGCTGGTCCAGACGGCGTACGGCAAGGTCGGCCCGCACGACGAGCTGCTGAACCCCGGCTACCTGACGATGGCGCTGGAGGGCACGAACGACGACGGCAAGGCGCACTACGCGGGGAAGGTGCCGCTCGAGAGCACGGGCGCCTTCGGGTACACGGTGCGGGTCGTCCCGCACCACCCGCTGATGGCCTCGCCGGCGGAGCTCGGCCTGATCGCGCTGCCCGAGGAGCCGGCCGGCATGACCAACGGCACCCTCCGCTGACCACCTGCCCGCGGGGCCCGGGACACCGGGCCCCGCGGGACGGTCGAGGGCCTGCGGGACGGTCGAGGGCCCGGTTCCCCCGGGTGGCCGGGCGGCCTTCGAGACCCCAGGTCGAATCCCGCTTTGACGGTTTGTGGGAAGGACGTCCGACAGCGATCGGTGCGCCCGTCCAGGCCCCATAATCGGTATGTGGAAGACACCCGGAACGCTCTCAGGGCCGATACGCTCGTGGCCACCGTCCGCGGCGTCCTCCCGTCGCTGACCCCCGCCGCCCAGACCGTGGCCAGGCTCATCCTCGAGGACCCCGCCACCGTCGCCCGTAGCACCATCACCGAGCTCTCGGCCGCCTCGGGCACCAGCGAGGCGACGATCGTCCGCACGGCGAGGCTCCTCGGGTTCGCCGGCTACCCGCAGCTCAGGCTGGCCCTGGCGGCCGCCGCCGCGCAGCCTGACCGGCTGGTCCCGGGCGACCTGGCCCCGGACGACCCGCTGTCGGAGGTCATCCTGAAGGTGTCCCGCGCGGAGTCCGAGGCGATCAACGACACCGTCGCCCAGCTCACCTCCGAACGGCTCGGCCTGGTCGTCGACGCCATCGTGGGCGCCCGCAGGATCGACTCCTACGGCGTGGGCGCCTCCGGCCTGGTCGCCGAGGACATGGCGCAGAAGCTCATGCGCATCGGCCTGTCCAGCCATGCCTTCCAGGACGCCCACCTGGCCCTGACCAGCGCCGTCCTGCTCAAGGAGGGCGACGTCGCGATCGGCATCAGCACCTCCGGCGAGACCCCCGACGTGCTGGAGCCGTTGCGGCTGGCGGGGGAGGCGGGGGCCACGACGGTCGCCATCACCAACAATCCGCGCTCGTCGCTGGCCGAGCTGGCCGAGCACGTGCTGATCTCGGCGGGGCGGGAGACCGAGTTCCGCCCCGGCGCGCTGGCCAGCAGGATCAGCCAGCTGCTCGTCGTCGACTGCGTGTTCGTGGGGGTGGCGCAGCGGACGTTCGACACCTCACAGGAGGCGCTGCAGAGCACCAGGCGCGCGGTCGCCGACTTCACCCGCAAGCGCTGACACAGCGATCGGGACCCCACCCGGGCGGGCGGGGTCCCGATGCGAGGGACCTACTGGAACGACACCGTGACGTCGTCGGCCTTGACGAACATCACCCGGTGCCCGAACTGGACCTGCAGGTAGCGCGTCTTGCCGCGCACCACCGTGTGCGGCGCCGGGTCGAAGGTCACCGCCCGGTAGTACTCGGTGGCCGCGGGACCGGCGAGCGTGTACTTCTCTCCCGCCGAGAACGTGTACTGCAGCGGCGTCACCGCCTGGTACGGGATCCCCGCCGGGTAGGCCTCCTTCTCGGGGTAGGCCCTGCCGTACACGGGGACGGTGGCCAGCCCCGGGCGGGGGGTCACGACGAACCCCATGGACGGCACCGCGGTCGGGTTGTCGGCGGGGTTGTGGAACCACGCCTTCTGCCCGAGGTACCAGATGGCCGTCCAGTCGCCCTGCCGGTCGGCCACGGCGTAGCGCTGGCCGGTCGTGGCGCGGGCGCTGTGGTCGTAGACGCTGTAGAGCGAGTCACCGGTGGGGTGCTTGCCGATGTCCTTGACCAGCGGCGCGTCGGCGCGCGGCTCGGTGCGCAGCCACACCGTGGAGGCGGGCAGCGGCGGGCACGCCGCCGACGGGTTCTTGCGGTCGCACCCGTAGAAGTACGGCTTGTTGGTCGCGAAGTCGGGCTTGATCATGATCGAGCCGGCCTTCGGCCCGCCGAACTGGTGCAGCGGGGCGCCCATGAGCTCGAAGTAGTGCGCCCAGTCCCAGAACGGTCCGGGGTCCTCGTGCATGCCCCGCACCGTGGTCGGCAGCGTGCCGGGCACGTTGTCGTGGCCGAGGATGTGCGCCCGGTCGAGCGGCACGCCGTGGCGCATGGCCAGGTAGCGCACGAGCTTGGCGGACGTGCGGTACATCGCCTCGGTGTACCAGGTGCTTCCCTCGGCGAGGAACCCTTCGTGCTCGATGCCGATGGACTTGGCGTTGATGTACCAGTTGCCCGCCTGCCAGCCGACGTCCTTGGTCTTGATCTGCTGGGCGATGTGACCGTCGCTCGACCTGACCGAGTAGTGCCAGCTACCGGGCCACGTGGGGTCCTGGTTCATCCTGACGGACGGCGCCCAGTAGCCCTCCATGTCGTGGATGATGATGTAGTCGACCTTCTGGCTCTGCGGCCGGTCGGCCAGGTCGTAGTGCCCGTAGTCGTCGTCGGGCAGCTGCGCGTACGCCGCCGGGATCCACTCGCAGGAGATCGAGTTCGGGCACTCGACGCCGTCGCGGCGGGGCAGGGAGAGCCCGAGCTTGTCGAGCCACTCCACGATCTTGCCCAGTCCTGGCACGGGCTTGAGGGCGACCTGCTGCCCGTCGTCGGTCTTCCGCGTCATGCCCGAGGCGATCACCGAGTAGACCTCGTCGGCGAAGAACTTGGCCGCCTCGCGCTCGGTGGCGCCCGAGTAGCGGGCCACCGCGCCGTACCACTGCGCGGGGTCGTCGCTGAGCGGCGCCCCGAGCTGCTTCTGGTAGTCGGCGAGCAGGGCCGCGCCGCCGCGGATGTTGGCCGCGGGGTCGGTCCTGAGCGTCTCGTGCGACTCGCCGGTGAGCTCGGCCGCCTTCTCCATGGTCTTCAGCGAGGCGGGGATGTCGGCCGGGGCCGCGGGCGGCTCGGCGGGCAGGGCCAGCGGGCGGCTGTCGTCGCCGCGCGCGTCCTCCTCTCCCTCACCGTGGTGGTTGGCGCCGGTGAAGGCCGCCGCGTCCGTCAGGTGCATGGGGCCGAACCCCGCGTTGTTGCTCGGCTGGCCCGCGTGGGCGTCCCAGCGGGACTGCAGGTAGGACACGCCGAGCAGCACGCTCTCCGGTACCTGGTAGGCCTCGGCCGCCGCCGCGAACGCCTGCTGCCGGTCCTCCGGCGCTTCTGCCTGCGCGACCCCTGCGGGGATCAGTAGCGGTAAAAAGCACGCGACCGCCAACGCTCTGCGCATCGAAGACTCCTTGACTGGGGGGTCGTACCGGAGTCAGCGTCTCAACATTTTCCTTCCTCTAGAAGAGTATTGAGAAGATATTTTTCATAACGTCACCCGGTAGGGTGACCGCGCCATGGAACTCGTGATTCTCGGAGCCGGCCCGGCCGGCCTGGCCGCCGCCTGGCGCGCGGCCCTGCGCGGCGTGCGGGTCACCGTGCTGGAGCGCTCCGCCCAGGTGGGCGGGCTGTCGTCGAGCTTCGAGGTCGCCGGGATCAGAGTGGACCACGGCAGCCACCGCCTGCACCCCGCCACGCCGCCGAACCTGCTGGCCGACCTGCGCGGACTGCTCGGCGACGATCTCCAGATCAGGCCGCGCAACGGCAGGCTGCGCGTCGGCGACCGCTTCGTCGGCTTCCCGCTGCGGCCGGGCGAGCTGGCGCGGCGCCTGCCGTACCGGATGCTGGCCGGGATCGCGCGCGACGCGGTCGTCGCGCGCGGAGGGGACGACTCGTTCGCGGGGCTGCTGCGGGCGAGCCTGGGACCGACGCTTTACGGCGCCCTGTACGAGCCTTACGCGGTCAAGCTGTGGGGGTTGCCCGGCGAGGAGATCGACGCGGACCAGGCGCGCAAGCGGGTCACCGCCGACAGCCCCTGGAAGATCGCCCGCAGGGTGCTGCGCGGGTCGCCGACCGGGCAGGGAAAGATCTTCTTCTACCCGCGTCGCGGGTTCGGCCAGATCGTCGAGGCCATGGCCGAGGCGGCGGCAGCGGCGGGCGCCGACATCCGCCTCGGCACGGCCTGCCAGTCGCTCGTGCCGGGGCCCGCGGGCGTGACCGTGCACACCGACACCGGGCGGTTCGAGGCCGGGCACGTCTTCTCCACCATCCCCATGCCCGCCCTGGCGCGGCTGGTGACACCCGGCCCGCCCGCCGAGGTGACGGCGGCGGCGCGCAGGCTGGAGTTCAGGGCGATGGTGCTGGTCTACGCCGTGCACGAGGGCGGCCGCTGGTCACCGTACGACGCGCACTACCTGCCCGGCCCTGAGACGCCCGTGACCAGGATCTCCGAGCCCGCCAACTACCGCGTCAGCGCCGGCGACCCCGCCGGCCGCACCGTGCTGTGCTTCGAGATCCCCTGCCAGGTCGGCGACGCCGTCTGGACCGCGGACTCCTACGAGGACCTGGTCAAGGACTGCCTCCACGCCGCGGGCCTGCCCCCGCTGCGGCTCGCGGGCGTGGAGGTCCGGAGGCTGCCACACGTCTATCCCGTCTACCGCAACGGCTACGCGGGCCACCTGGCCGGGCTCGACGCGTGGGCGGGGCAGGTGCCGCACGTCACCACGTTCGGCAGGCTCGGCCTGTTCGCCCACGACAACACCCACCACGCGATGGCCATGGCCTACGACGCCGTCGCCGCGCTGACCCCGCGGGGCTGGGACGCCGCCGCCTGGGCGGCGGCCCGCGCCCGTTTCGCCCATCACGTGGTGGAGGACTGACCCGTCAGCCGTTGGCGGCGTCCTCGAGTGCCTTGACGTCGATCTTCGACATCTTCAGCATGGCCTGCATGGCCCGCTCCGCCCTGGCCGGGTCGGCGTCGCTGAGCAGCTTGGGCAGCGCCTTGGGGATGATCTGCCAGGAGAGCCCGTACTTGTCCTTGAGCCACCCGCACCGGCTCTCCTCGCCGCCGTCGGCGATGAGCTTCGCCCACAGCTCGTCGACCTCGTCCTGCGACTCGCAGTCGACGTAGAGCGAGATCGCCTCGGTGAAGCGGAACTGCGGGCCGCCGTTGAGCGCGAGGAAGCGCTGGCCCTCGAGCTCGAAGGTCACCATCATCGGAGTGACCTCGACGATCCTGGAGTTGCCGAAGATGGAGACGTAGTGGTTGGCCGCCTCCTCCGCCTGGTTGTCGAACCAGAGGTAGGTGGTGATCTTCTGCATGATGTGCTCCTTTCCGTTGTCGTTATAGTCGCCACCACCGACAGAACCGTTGTAGTGCCACGCTCACCGGTTTCGTGTGAAGGATTCACATGATCAGAGTCTTGATCGCGGAGGATGTGCGCATCCTGCGCGAGACGCTGGCCGCCGTCCTCGCGCTGGAGGACGACCTGGCCGTCGTGGCGGCCGTGGAGCGGGGCGACCAGGTCGTGCCCGCCGTGCTGGAGTCGCGGCCCGACGTGGCCGTGCTCGACATCGAGCTGCCCGAGCTCGACGGCCTGAGCGCGGCGGCCCTGCTCCGCGACCAGGCGCCCGCCTGCCGCACGGTGGTGCTCACCGGGTTCGCCAGGCCCGGCTACCTGCGCAGGGCGATGGCCTCGGGGGTCAGCGGGTTCCTGCTCAAGCACTCGCCGCCCGCCGACCTGGTCGACGCCATCAGGAAGGTGGTCAAGGGCGAGCAGGTGGTCGACCCCCACCTCGCCGTCGCCGCCCTGCGCAAGGCCGACAACCCGCTGGCCGCCCGCGAGGTCGACGTGCTGCGGCTGGCCGCGACCGGCGCGCAGGCCGACGAGATCGCCGTACGGCTCTCGCTCAGCAGGGGCACGGTGCGCAACTACCTGTCGTCAGCGGTCATGAAGCTCAACGCCAGGAACAGGGTCGACGCCATCCGCATCGCCGCCGACGAGGGCTGGCTGTAGCGGCAGCTCCGCCGCCAGCTCGAACCGGCCGGCCGCTCGCCCGGCCCGCAGCCGCCCGCCCAGCGCGGCCACCCGCTCCTCGAGGTTGCCGATCCCGGCGCCGCCGTCCCGATCGGGTACGGCCGGCGCCACCCCGTCGTTGGCCAGGCGCAGCCGTACCAGCGGCGCCTCGAGCGTGATCTCCAGCGTGCAGTGGCGCGCCGCGCTGTGCCTGAGCACGTTGGTGACGCCCTCCCGCAGCACGGTCGCCAGCGTCGCGTCCACCTCCGTGGGCAGCCGCACGGGTGTGAAGGACCAGCTCACCTCGACGCCCGCCGCCTCCAGGACGGCCCGCGCGGACTCGGCCTCGGCCGCCAGCGAGATCTGGGCGCGCCCCGCGGCCACGGAGTCGAGGTCGGCCAGCACCTGACGGGCCGCGTCGAGGCCGTCGGACAGCTGCCGCCCGGCCGCGGCGGGATCGCGCTCCAGCAGCCGGAAGGCCAGCTCCGCCTTGAGCACCACCACGGACAGGCCGTAGCCGAGCAGGTCGTGCAGGTCCCTGGCGAACCGCAGCCGCTCGCGCGCCACCTCGACCCTGGCCAGCTCGGCGCGGGCGGCCCGCAACTGGGCGGTCAGCCTGGCCATCCGCCAGAGCGCGTAGACGACGATCGCCCGCTCGGTCAGGTAGACGACGCCGTAGGCCACGTCGAGGCCGTTGCCGGCCAGGCCCGAGACCGTCAGGTGGAAGACGACGTCGCCGGCCACCACCGCGCCCGCCCCGATCCACCGCAGCGGGCCGCGCAGCAGCACGACGACGGCGCCCGGCAGGAACGTCGCGACGTACCAGAGCTTGGCGCCCAGCACCAGCGTCGGCGCGTAGGCCAGCACCAGCATGGCCGCCGGCACCCACCGCCGGTGGCGCCCGTCCGACAGGCAGGTCCGCAGGTACAGGGCCACGAACGCGGCCAGCGCGGCGACGAACACCGCCAACTGGAGCCCCGTCGGCCTGATCTGGAGGAGGTGGCGCACCTCATGAGGCACGATCATGAGCAGCAGGGTGACGACCACGAGCACCCGCACCACTCCGGCGGTCAGGTCGGCGGCCACCGCCCTGGCGGGCGCGCCGGCGCGGTGCGCGTGGGAGACGGACCTGACCTCGGTGAGCGCCGTT
This sequence comes from Nonomuraea sp. NPDC003804, assembly GCF_040610675.1. Classification (NCBI taxonomy): domain Bacteria; kingdom Bacillati; phylum Actinomycetota; class Actinomycetes; order Streptosporangiales; family Streptosporangiaceae; genus Nonomuraea; species Nonomuraea sp. NPDC003804. The sequence goes on along the minus strand of NZ_JBEXMT010000011.1, from coordinate 149,901 downwards.
CGCGCCGTCGCGAGGCTCGACTCCAGCTCGGCGCGCGTCAGGCCGGGCCGCCGCAGGGCGGCGACGACGCGTTCGAGGCTTCCGCCGACCCGCGCGTTGAGCTCCTCGGCGAAGGTCAGCCGCTCGCGGGCGACCTCGGCGGCGGCCAGCTCCGCCCGGGTCGCGCCCAGGTCGACGATCAGGTCGTAGAGGCGGACCACGCCGTACAGCGCGACGCCGACGAAGGCGGCCTGCCCGACCACGAGGTAGAGCGCCTCGCTCACCGTGTCGCGCACGGTCGTCGCCGACCAGTACTGGGCGGCCAGCACCAGCGAGAACGCCGTCCAGCGCGGCCACGGCCTCCTGACCAGCAGCAGGACGGCGGCCGCGAGGAAGCCGGTGTTGCCGTACCAGGTGCCGGCGAACCACACCAGGCCCGCCGTCGTCAGCACCGCCTGGACGGCCAGCGTCACCGGCCACCGGCGCGGCCTGCTCCCGTCGGTCCGCCGAACGCAGTTGCGCAGGTGCAGCGCCAGCAGGGCGGCCAGCATCGCGAACGCGACGGCCTTCCGCGCGGGCGGGTCGGGGGAGTAGACGACGCCGATGACGCCGCCGAAGGAGAAACCCGCGCTGACCACCACGGCGACCAGCTGTGCCAGCCGTAACATCGCGCCTCCACTGTCACGTGTTCAGCTCACGATGCACCGCGGGGATCACCTTGCGAAGGTATTTGCCGAGCTTCACGAACGATTCACCGCTTTGCCGGAAGGCGTAGCGGATGGGCACCTCGCGATAGACGAAACCCTTGGCCAGCAGGTCGAGCGTGAGCACCTGGGCGTAGTTGTAGTCGTGGATCACCTCGGCGGCCGCGGCGGCGGCCGGGGAGAAGGCGCGATAGCCGCTCTGGCCGTCGGTCAGGTCGCGCCGCCTGGTCAGCCAGCGCATCCACACGGTCAGCACCCTGTTGCCGAACCTGCGGTGCGGCAGCATCCGCTCGATGGTGCCGGCGAAGCGGGAGCCGACCACGTAGTCGGCCGCGCCGCTGAGGACGGGGGCGGCCAGCGACTCCAGGTCCTCGGGGAAGTACTCCAGGTCGGCGTCCAGGTAGACGGCCGCGGCAGGGCGCAGCCGCGCCGCCTCCGCCAGGCCGCGCCGTACCGCCGCGCCGAGGCCCAGGTTGCGCGGCTGCGGCAGGACGACGGCGCCCGCCTCACGCGCGCGGGCGGCCGAGGCGTCGGTGGAGCCGTCGTCGATGACGAGCGTGACCAGGCTCCTGCCGGCGACGTCCGGGGGCAGCCTCCTGATCACCTCGCCGATCGTGGACTCCTCGTCGAAGACGGGGATGAAGGCGACGACGGGCGCGTCGTCCGGCACGGGACACGGTGCCGGACGGGACGGCAGCCGGCGCGGGAGCCGGAACCGGCCGAAGTAGCCGGGAGCGGGAACGCCCAGGGCGACGCCGCCCACGACGAGGGAGTAGGCGGTCTTCACCGCGTGCGTGAGCAGCGCGACGGCGAAGGCGGTCCCGCCGGGCACGGCCAGCGCCACCATGGCGGCGGTGGCCGCGGCCTCGTAGGAGCCGAACCCGCCGGGGGTGACCGCCACGGTCTGGGCGGCGATGGTGACGGCGGTGACGGCGACCGCGTCCGCGGCGGACAGGTCCGCCCCCGCCAGCCTGGCGACCTCGTAGACGACGGCGGCCTCCAGCACCCAGGCGAGCGCCGCGCATCCGCACACCGCGATCGCCCGCAGCCACTCCGCCCGGCCACGGACGCCCCCAGGCCCGCCGGTGCCTGGCGCCCTGGACGGTGCCGCCCGCGTCGCGGCGGCCCTGCGGTGGCGGGCGGCGAGCGCGAAGCCGGCGACCGTGGCGAGCGCCAGGACCGCGGCGACGGGCCACACCCACCACCCGGCGGCCGACGACACCAGCGCGGGCGCGGCGGCGACGGCCAGCAGGACGACGGCCAGCAGGTCCGCCGAGCGCGCCCCGACCGCCGAGGCGACCACCTGGGCGGGCGCCAGCGAGGTCCTGCGCAGCACGGAGGTCACCCGCAGCGCCTCGCCGAGCCGGAACGGCAGCACGTGGTTGCCCAGCAGCGACACGTGGATCGCCGCCCACGACTGCCCGAGCGGCAGCCCCGGCAGCACCAGGGTCCACGCCCACGAGCGCAGCACGAACGCCGCGCCGTACAGGAGGATCGCGGCGGCCAGGCCGAGCGGGTCGGCGAGCAGGGCGCGGGCGGCCCGGGTCAGCGCCGGACCCGAGACCACGTCCGCGAGGTACCAGACGGCCACGCAGAGCGCGACGACGCCGACGGCGCGGCGCAGGGCCTTGGGCATGACGTGCATCGGGATCCTTGGAGGTCAGGCGAAGTGAGGTTAGGCTACCTTTACCCTGCAAGGAGAAACGAGAGGCGGGGTAGCAGGTGACGTGCGTGGTGACCGGTTCCGCCGGATTCATCGGAAAGGCGATGACCGAGACGCTGCTCGCGGCGGGCCACAAGGTGATCGGGATCGACAGGATCCCGCAGCCGTCCCGTCCCGGGCTGACCGTCCTGACGGCCGACCTGATGGACGACGACGAGCTGGTCCGCGCCGCCCTGGAGGACGCCGACGCCGTCTACCACCTCGCCGGCCGCCCGGGGGTCCGCGACCACCGCCCCGGCATCGAATGGCACCGCCACCGCGACAACGTGCTCGCCGCCGCCAGGGTGCTGGCCGTCGTGCCGCGCCGCGTGCCCGTGGTCGTCGCCTCCTCCAGCTCCGTGTACGGCGGAGCCCGCCACGGGCGGCCCAGCGCCGAGACCGACACGCTGCGGCCGCTCGGCGGCTACGCGCGCAGCAAGGCCAGGCTCGAAGCGCTGTGCGCCGGCCGGCCGACCACGATCGTCCGGCCGTTCACGGTCGCGGGGGAGGGGCAGCGGCCCGACATGGCGCTGTCGATCTGGCTCGCGGCGGCCGTGGCCGGGCGCCCGCTGCGGGTGCTGGGGTCGCCGGAGCGCACCCGCGACCTCACCGACGTCCGGCAGGCCGCGCGTGCCCTCGTCGACCTGACCGGGATGCCCGGCGTGGTCAACCTCGGGACGGGGCGCGGGCACACGCTGCGCGCGATGGCGGCGGCCGTCGCGACGGTGACGGGAACGGACGTCGCGCTCGTCGTCGAGCCCGCGTCCGGAGCCGAGCCCCACGACTCGCTCGCCGACACGCGCCGGCTGCGGTCGCTGATCGGATGGACGCCCGAGACGGACCTGCTCGCCGTGATCCGGCGCCAGCACGCGACATCAGGGGAGCTGGTGGGCGCGGTATGAAGCCGCCGGTCCACCGCTCGCCCGACGGTCCCCGTCCAACGGTCTCCGAAGGGACGCCCGCGCACCCCGGCACGTCCGGCGGGGGGCGGATCGCCCTGCGGTGGGCGATGGCCGGGGCCGCGCTCCTCGCGGCCACGGCGGCGCTGCTCGGCATCGGGGTGCGGGCCAGCTTCGGCGCGCACGTCGCCGTCGACGAGCCGCAGTACCTGCTCACCGCCCTGTCGATCTACGAGGACTTCGACCTCGACATCAGCGACGAGCTCGCCGCGCGCAGGTGGGTGCCCTGGGGCGGCGAGGTGCTGCCCGTGCAGACCGAGGTGCTCGAGGACGGCAGGCAGATCAGCCCGCACGACCCGCTCCTGCCGGTGCTGCTGGCCGTACCGATGGGGCTCGGCGGGTGGGTGGCGGCCAAGGTGACGCTCGCCCTGATGGCGGGCGCGCTGGCGGCGCTCACCCTGTGGACGGCGGTACGCCGGTTCGGCGTGCCGTACCGGCCGGCGACGGCGGGGGTGGCGCTGGCCTTCGCGAGCGCGCCCTTCGCGGTGTACGGCCAGCAGGTCTATCCGGAGCTGCCCGCGGCCCTGGCGACGGTCGCCGCCGTCGCGATCCTGACCGCCTGGCCCGCCCGGCCGGTGTCCGGCCCCGCGGCGGACCCGCGCCGGCCTCGGCCGGCGGCCCTGTGGGCGTTCGGCCTGGTCGTCACCGCCCTGCCGTGGCTGTCGGTGAAGTACGCCCCGGTGGCCGCCGTCATCGCCCTGCTCGGCCTGTGGCGCGCCAGGTCGAGAGCGCTGGCGGCCGGGTTCGCCGTGATGGGCGCCGCCTACCTGGTGATCCACCGGCTGGTCTGGGGCGGCTGGACCGTCTACGCCAGCGGCGACCACTTCCAGCAGTCGGGCGAGTTCGGCGTGATGGGGTTCGACCCCGACTACGCCGGCCGCGCCTTCCGCCTGCTCGGCCTGCTCGTCGACAGGGGCTACGGCCTGGCCGCCTGGCAGCCCGCCTGGCTGCTGCTCGTGCCCGCCGTCGGCTGCGCGCTGCGCGCCCCCCGGCGGCCGGTCCTGCTGCTCCCGCTGGCCGCCGCCTGGCTGACGGCGACGTTCGTGGCGCTGACCATGCACGGCTACTGGTGGCCGGGCCGCCAGCTCGTCGTCGCGCTCCCGCTCGCGCTGATCCTCGTCCTCGCCTACGCGGCCACAGCCTCCAGGCCGGTGAAGGCGCTGGCCGCGCTGCTCGGCGCGGCGGGCGTGGTCACCTACGGCCTGCTGGTGGCCGACGGCCTCGCCGGCCGCATCGCCTGGGTCTCCGGGTTCGAGGACGTCAGCTCCCCGATCTACCGGGCCGCCCGCCTCGTCCTGCCCGACTACCGGCAGGGCTGGGCGCTCTTCTGGCCCTACCACGTCGCGTGGCTGGTCCTCGTGCTCGCTCTGGCTCTCGCTCCGACCATCATGCTGAGAAGGAAACCTCATGTCACTCCGTAAGCTGGTCGCCACCCTGCTCGTCCCCCTGGCGATGCTCACCGCTTGCGGCGGTGAGAAGGGCTTCGACGACGACGCGCTGGTCGTCTACTCCGGTCGCAACGAGAACCTGGTCGGCCCGCTGCTGGAGAAGCTCGAGAAGGCCACCGGGCTCGACGTCCAGGTGCGCTACGGCGACAGCGCCGAGCTGGCCGCCCAGATCATGGAGGAGGGCGACCGCACCCGCGCCGACCTGTTCTTCTCCCAGGACGCCGGGGCGCTCGGCGCGCTGGCCAAGCACGGCCTGCTCGGCACGCTGCCGCAGGACCTGCTCGGCAAGGTCGACCCGAAGTACCGCTCGGCCGACGGCACGTGGGTGGGCGTGTCGGGACGGTCCCGGGTGATCGTCTACGACCCGCGCACGGTGCCCGCGCCGCCCAAGAGCGTGTTCGAGCTGACCGACCCCAAGTGGAAGGGCGCGATCGGCTGGGCGCCCACGAACGCCTCCTTCCAGGCCTTCGTCACCGCCATGCGGGTGCTCGACGGCGAGGACAAGACCCGGCAGTGGCTGCAGGCCATGAAGGCCAACGGCACGCAGAGCTACCCGAACAACGTCGAGATCCTCAACGCGGTCGACGCGGGCACGCTGCGGCTCGGCCTCATCAACCACTACTACTGGTACGAGAAGGTCGCCGAGCGCGGGCAGAGCGGCGTGCCCTCCCGCCTGGCCTACCTGCCCGGCGGCGACCCCGGTGCGCTGATCAACGTGGCCGGCGTGGGCGTCCTGAAGAACGCCCAGCACGCCGACGCCGCGCGGAAGGCCGCCGCCTACCTGCTCGGCGCCGACGCCCAGCGCTACTTCGCCGCGAAGACCAAGGAGTACCCGCTGATCCCGGGCGTGGAGGCGGAGCCGGGCCTGCCCAAGCTCGCCACCCTCAACGGGCCCGCGGTCGACCTCGGCAAGCTCGACTCGTTGGAGCAGACGCTCAAGCTGCTCCAGGACGTAGGCCTGGTCTAGGTGGCCCGTCACATCCCCTCAGCCCTGCTGGTCCCGGCGGCCGTCACCGCGGGCCTGTCCCTCGCGCCCGTGGCCTACCTCGTCGTGCGGGCCGTGGAGGGCGGGCTGCCCGCCTTCGCCGCCACGCTGTTCCGCTCGCGTACGGCGGAGCTGGCCGTGCGCAGCATCGGGCTGGCGGTGGTCGTCACCGCGTTGTGCGTGGTGCTGGGACTGTCGCTGGCCTGGCTCGTCGTGCGGACGGACCTGCCGGGGCGCAAGGTGTTCGGCGTGCTGGCCGCCCTGCCGCTGGCGGTGCCGTCGTACGTCGCGGCGTACACCTGGATCTCCCTCTTCCCGGAGATCTCGGGGTTCTGGGGGTCGGTGCTGGTGCTGACGCTCTGCTGCTATCCCTACGTCTACCTGCCCGCCACAGCCACGCTGAGCCGGATGGACCCGGCGATGGAGGAGGTGGCGCTGTCCCTCGGCAGGGGCCGCGCCCCCGTCGTCGTGCGCCAGCTGCGCCCCGCCGCGGCCGCGGGCGGGCTGCTCGTGGCGATGTACGTGCTCGCCGAGTTCGGCGCCGTCTCGATCATGCGCTTCGACGTCTTCACCACGCAGATCTACACCGCCTACCGCGCCTCCTTCAACCGCACGCCCGCCGCCGTGCTGGGCCTGCTGCTGGTGCTCATCACGCTGCTGATCGTGCTGGGCGAGGCGCGCTCGCGGGGCAAGGCGGCCTACGCGCTGCGCGGCGCCCCCGCCAGGCGGCGCACCACGGTGCGGATGACCCCCGTCGCCAGGGTCGCCGCGACGGGCTGGGCGGCGGCGGTGGCCGCGCTGGCCGTCGGGTTCCCGCTGGCCGGCATCGGCTACTGGCTCCTGGACGGCTCGTCGCGCGGCATCGACGCCGCCGACCTCGGCGAGTCGGTGGCCGCCACGCTCGGCGTCTCGGCGGCAGGGGCGCTGCTGACGGGGGCGCTGGCCGTGCCCGTGGGGATCATCGCCGCCAGGCACCGCACGTGGGCGGCCAGGTTCGTGGAACAGTCGTCCTACGTCGGGCACGCGCTGCCCGGCATCGTGATCGCGCTGTCGCTGGTGTTCTTCGCCGTCCGCTACGCCTATCCCCTCTACCAGCAGTGGCCGCTGCTCGTGCTGGCCTACGCGGTGCTGTTCATGCCGGCGGCCGTCGGTGCCGTACGGGCCTCGGTCGTGCAGTCGCCACCCGTGCTGGAGGAGGTCGCCCGCTCGCTCGGCCGCGGCCCGCTCGGCGCGGTCAGGTCGGTCACGCTGCCGCTGGCACTGCCCGGAGTGGCGGCGGGCACGGCGCTGGTCTTCCTGACCGCGATGAAAGAACTGCCCGCCACCCTGCTGCTGCGGCCCACCGGCATGGACACGCTGGCCACCCAGCTGTGGACACAGACCGGCTCAGGTTCGTACGGCGCCGCGGCCCCCTACGCCGCGCTGCTGATGCTGCTGGCGGCGGTGCCGGGATTCCTGCTCGGGAGGCGTGAGGCATGAGCGGACTGACCGTTTCGGGGATCGTGAAGGCGTTCGACGGCGCGCCGGTGCTCAGGGGCGCCTCGCTGTCGGTGCGGGAGGGCAGCTTCGCCGCCGTGCTCGGCCCGTCCGGATGCGGGAAGACGACCCTGCTGCGGATCGTCGCGGGCTTCGAACGCGCCGACGCGGGATCGGTCTCCCTGGGCGGGCGCGAGGTGACCGCGCTGCCGCCGGAGAAGCGGCGGGTGGGGATCGTGCCGCAGGAGGCGGCGCTGTTCCCGCACCTGTCCGTCGCGCGCAACGTCGGGTTCGGGCTCCCGCGCGGGGGCTCCCGGGCGGAGTGGTCGTCACGGGTCGAGGAGTGCCTCGAACTGGTGGGCCTGGCGGGGTACGGCTCCCGCATGCCGCACGAGCTGAGCGGCGGCCAGCAGCAGCGGGTCGCCCTGGCCCGTGCGCTAGCGCCGCGACCGGGGGTGGTCCTGCTCGACGAACCCTTCAACGCGCTGGACAGGTCGCTGCGCGGGGTCGTGCGTGACGAGGTCAGGTCGGCGGTGAAACGCGCGGGGGCGACGTGCGTCCTGGTCACGCACGACCAGGAGGAGGCGCTGTCCATGGCGGACGTGGTCGCGGTCATGCGCGACGGCCTCATCGTGCAGTCGGACACGCCCGCCGAGGTGTACGCGTCGCCCGTCGATCTCGGGGTGGCGACGTTCGTGGGCGAGGCGGTCGTGCTGGACGCGATCTCGTCGGGCGGGGTCGCCTCGTGCGCGCTGGGCCGGTTGCGGCAGCGGTCGAACGGGGTGGCGGGGGCGGGCTTCGTCGCCCTCCGCCCGGAACAGGTCACCCTGACGGCCGGTTCCGCCCTTCCGGCCGACGGTGCAGGAAACGGGCAGGCCGGCAGCCCGGCGTCCGCGGCGCCGAGGGGGCGGGTGGCGCGGGTGGAGTTCTTCGGGCACGACGCCGCCGTCACCGTCACCATGGACGACGGCGTGGTGATCCGCGCCAGGACCAGGGGCGTCGCCGTCCACCAAGTGGGCGACATGGTCGAGGTCGGCGTCGACGGACCGGTGCTCTTCTTCCCCGCCGCCGGATAAGGTCGCCCCATGGGTGAGTTTGTACGCGTCGAGGTGTCCGGCCAGATCGCCACGATCAGGCTCGATCGTCCGAAGATGAACGCCCTCAACGGGCAGGTCCAGCGCGAGATCGCCGAGTGCGCCCGCGCCGTGGACTCAGACCAGGGCGTCCAGGCGGTGGTCCTGTACGGCGGGGAGCGGGTGTTCGCCGCCGGGGCCGACATCAAGGAGATGGCCGACATGTCCTACGCGGACATGGCGGCCCACTCCAAGACCCTCCAGGACTGCTTCACCGCCGTCACCCGCATCGGCAAGCCGGTCATCGCCGCGATCACCGGCTACGCGCTGGGCGGCGGGTGCGAGCTCGCCCTGTGCGCCGACTTCCGCGTGGCGGGCGAGGGCGCCAAGCTCGGCCAGCCCGAGATCCAACTCGGCATCATCCCCGGCGCGGGCGGCACCCAGCGCCTTCCCCGCCTGATCGGCCCGGCCCGCGCCAAGGACCTGATCTTCAGCGGACGCCACGTCGCCGCCGCCGAGGCCCTGTCCATCGGCCTGGTCGACAGGGTCGTCCCCGACGCCGAGGTCTACGAGGCCGCGCTGGCGTGGGCGGCCACGTTCGTCGGCGGGCCCGCGGTCGCCCTGCGGGCCGCCAAGCAGGCCGTGGACGCGGGGCTGGAGGTCGACCTGGACACCGGGCTCGAGGTGGAGCGGCTGCAGTTCTCCGGCCTGTTCGCCACGGAGGACGCGAAGACCGGCATGCGCGCCTTCGCCGAGAAGGCCAAGCCCACGTTCACCGGCCGCTGACCCTTCCATCCCGGGGGCTCGCCTTCGCGCCGAGCCCCCGGGCCCCGCGACGCCGGCGGCCTTCCCCGCGACCCCCGCGACCCCCGGGAGCGGCGTGCCGGGGGGTGGTCACTCCTTGATGACGGCGTCGCGCGGGCCGTCGTACACCGGGTTCCGGCGGTTCCCATGGCCCGATCTCCTTCGTCGGCAGGACTTGCGGACATCCATGCCTATGTGCCGAACAGGGCCAGCATTTCTGGTCAATCTCCAGAATCCCGACAGGCCCGGGTGGCAGAGGGTTTGCCGCTATCGTGGCGTTTCATGATGCGCGTCCTTGTCCCCGCGCGGCTGAGGAAGGCCGTGCGCTCGTGGTTCGACTCCCGCTACATCTCGGTCGCCGACCACCGCCAGGACATCAAGGACGCGTTGTGGGAGGTCCAGACCCTCCGCAGGGAGGTGACGAGCCTCCAGGAGGAGGTGCGGCGCCTCCGGGCGGCCCCCGGGCCCGCCCGGCCGCGCCCCGACCCCAAGGTCGCGGAGAAGGCGGACGAGGCGCACCGGCTGGCGCTCGAGACCGCGCAGGCGCTCGACAAGGTGCTCCAGAACGAGGTGCTCGTCTGGCAGGCGATCGACGAGCTGAAGGAGCGCTCGTGCGCGTGAGCTGGAGCGGGGGAGAGCTGACGTTCCGGCTCGACCCCGAGGACGAGATCACCGGCAGCGCCGCCGACGGCCACCCGGTGAAGCTGGCCACCAACTCGTGCGAGATCAGGGGCGTGCCGGGCGACGCGCACGACGACCTGTGGGCGGTGGCCGCGTGGACCGTCGTCGCGCCGTGGACGCGCAGGCGGATCACCTTCGACCGGCCGATATCGCCGGAGCTGGCGCGCGTGCTGCACGACGGGTGGGGCGTCGAGGCCGGGCCCGTCGGCGGGACGCCGCGCGCGGCGGGCAGGACGCTGGCCATCTCCTACAGCGGCGGCGCCGACTCGGTCGCCGCCGCGACGATCTTCCCCGACGCCCCGTTCGTGCACTTCAGGCGGGTGCCGCACCAGCGGGTGCCGAACCGCTGGCCGCACTACCGGTCGGACGTGCTGGCCAGGCTCGCCGCGCAGACGGGCCGCGAGGTCACCACGGTCGAGTCCGACCTGGAATTCACGCTGGCCGAGCCGCGGCCCGGCTACCCGGAGCACCACGCGGTCGCGGCGGGCGCGCTGCTGCTGGCCGACGAGATGGACCTGGGCGGGCTCGCGTTCGGTTACGAGCTCGGCTCGCGGTGGCTGGGCGGCGACCGCTACCTGCTGCGCTTCACCCCCGACAACCCCATGTGGGCGCCGCACGGCGCGTGGGGGCGGCTGTTCGCGGCGGCGGGGGTGCCCATCGTGCTGCCCGTGGGCGGCGTCAGCGAGGCGGTCACGATGCGCATCGCACTGGACTCGCCGCTGAAGGCGCAGGTCAGGTGGTGCCTGAGGGGCACCGGCGGGCCCTGCCGTACGTGCGGGAAGTGCCTGTACAAGGAGCTGATCCAGGCCGCGGTCGAGCGTCGCCCGATGGACACGCCGATCACCGCGAACCGTCCCGTGGCGCGCAAGTGGCAGGAGCCGCCGCCGTACGGCGGGCAGGAGATGATCGAGTACGGCTGCGCGCGCGTCCCCGGGATCGAGACGACGCCGTTCGCGAAGTCGGCCCACCACCTGCGGGCGACGGAGGAGTCGACGGCGTGGCTCGACCACTGCTACCGGCCGGCGGTCGAGGAGATCCCGCGGGCGTGGCGGGACCAGGTGGCGGACTTCATGGCGACGCGGGTCGGGTTCATGGACGCGGCGCAGGAGCGGCGGGTGGAGACGTGGGGCGCGTGACCCCCGGAGGAGCCGCACGGCTCTCTCATGAGAGGCACGCGGGCGGGTCCGGACCGGGCCGCGGGCGAGTGGAGGCGATGAGGTGAAGGTCTACCTGTCGGTCGACATGGAGGGCGTGACCGGGCTGACCGACCCGGAGGAGATGCACGCGGGCAAGCGCGGCTACGAACGCGGCTGCGAGCTCATGACCGCCGACGCCAACGCCGCCATCGAGGGCGCCTTCGCCGCGGGCGCCACCAGCGTGCTGGTCAACGACGCCCACGGCTCCACCAAGAACCTCCGGATCGACCTGCTCGACCCCCGCGCCACCCTCATCCGCGGCCCCGGCAAGTCGCAGCGCATGGCGCAGGGGCTCGACGCCTCGTTCGACGCCGCCATGTTCGTCGGCTACCACGCCCGCGCCGGGGTGCAGCACGGCGTGCTCAACCACACCTGGATGGGCAAGGAGATCCAGAACGTCTTCCTCAACGGCGAGCCGTGCGGCGAGACCCGGCTGGTCGCCGCCTGCGCGGGCTTCCACGGCGTGCCCGTCGTGCTGGTCGCGGGCGACGAGGCGGTCGGCGAGGAGGCCAGAGGGGTGCTCGGCGACGTCGAGACGGTCGCGGTGAAGAAGGGGATCGACAAGTTCTCCGCCGAGCTGCTGCCGCCGAGTCTGGCCCAGGCGCGCATCCGTGAGGGCGCGGCCCGGGCGCTTGACCGGTTGAGCGACTTCACGCCCTACGCGGCGGTCAGGCCGTACACGCTGGGTGTGGAGTGGAACTCCACGGCGATCGCGGCGGCCTGCGCGCTGGTTCCAGGGGTGAAGCAGGCGGGGCCGCGGGAGATCGAGTTCGTGACCGGCGACTTCACCGAGATCATGGCGTTGATGGGCCTGTTCGCGACGATCGGCGGGCAGGTGGCCTGCGGCAGCGGTCCGTATGGCTGACCGGGCGACGCTCACCAGGCGGAGCCTGCTGGTCGGGATCGGCGCGGCGGGCGGCGCGGGGGCGATGTACGCCGCCATGGGCGCGCTCGGGATGGCCCCCTCGGCGCAGGACAAGGCCTTCACCCCGCCCCGGCAGGGGGATTTCACGCTCAAGGGCAAGGGCGCCGGGTCCGTGGTCGTCCTCGGCGCGGGCGTCGCGGGCCTGACCGCCGCCTACGAGCTGGGCAAGGCGGGCTACGACTGCACCGTGCTGGAGGCGAGCGACCGGACGGGAGGCCGCAACCTCACCCTGCGCGGCGGCGACCAGCTCACCGAGCTGAACGGCCCCGCCCAGGACGTCCGCTTCGGCGAGGGCGTCTACTTCAACGCGGGGCCCGGCAGGATCGCGCCGTGGATGGTCACGATGGACTACTGCCGCGAGCTGGGCATCCCCGTCGAGACGTTCGTCAACACCAACGCCGCCGCCTACGTCCACACCAACGGCCGGACGGTCCGCAACAGGACCGCCCGCGCCGACATGTACGGCTACATCGCGGAACTCCTGGCCAAGGCCACCCACCAGGGCACGCTCGACCGCAGGCTCACCGAGGACGACCAGGAGCGCCTGCTGGAGTTCCTGCGCAGGTTCGGCGACCTGGGGCCCAAGCTGTCCTACGAGGGTTCGGAGCGCCGCGGCTTCACCCGGTACCCGGGCATGGACGGCGGGACGGCGATCGCCGGGCCCGTGTCCGTCCACGACGTCCTGGCGGCGGGGGTCGGCCGGGCGATCACCAACGACTTCGGCTACGACCAGGCGACGCCGATGTTCCAGCCGGTCGGCGGCATGGACGCGATCGTCGTCAAGCTGGTGGCGGCCGTCGGCCGCGACCGCATCAGGACCGGCGCGAGAGTCACCGCGATCACGAACCAGGACCACGGCGTCACGGTCACCTGGGACGGCGGCGAGCTCACCGCCGACTTCTGCGTGGCCACCCTCCCACCGCACGTGCTGGCGAAGATTTCCCACAACCTTGGGGCAAACGTTACGAGTGCCCTCAAGACCCCCGTTCCGGTCGCCGCCGGCAAGATCGGACTGGAGTACGGCAGGCGCTGGTGGGAGCTGGAGGACCGCATCTACGGCGGCGTCACCGAGACCGACCTCGACATCACCCACATCTGGTATCCGTCGCACGACTACCACGCCCAGCGCGGACTGCTCGTCGGCTACTACAACGCCGACGAGGCCGCGCACCTGTACGGCGCGCTGACCCCCGAGGACCGCAGGCGCCGCGCGCTCACCCAGGGCAAGAAGATCCACGGCGAGAAGTACCGGGCGGACCTGCTGTCGAGCGTCTCCATCGCCTGGGAGCGCCAGCCGCACCTGCAGGGCGGGTGGGTTCGCTGGCCATCCTTTGATTCGTCCTTCACTCTCCTGCAACGTCCGTCTGGAAGGGTTTACTTTGCGGGTGACTGGCTCACTCATCTGGTGGCCTGGCAGGCAGGCGCCATGGAGTCGGCCAGGAGCGCCGTGACCCAGCTCCATCAGCGGGCCGCCGCGTCCGCGTGAGGCGTAGGGTCCTGGTCATGACATTGCACTGGGTTTCCGCGCTCGATCGGCTCGATCTGCTCGCCGAACCGGTGGCGCTGGCCGTACGTCACATGGAGGAGGAGGTGCGCGTGGCCGAGATCGACCCTGACCTGGCCGACACGGCGGCCTTCTGCGACACCTTCGGTGTGGCGATGGACGCGTCGGCCAACTGCGTGGTGGTGGCCGCCAGGCGCGGCGGCGAGGTGCGCTACGCCGCCTGCATGGTGCTGGCCACGACGCGAGCCGACGTCAACGGTGTGGTGCGCAAACACCTCGACGCGCGCAAGGCCAGCTTCGCGCCGATGGACGACGCCGTCTCGCTGACCGGCATGGAGTACGGCGGCATCACCCCGCTCGGTCTGCCCGACGACTGGCCGATCCTGGTCGACGCCCGGGTGGCCGCGCATCCCGACGTGGTCATCGGCAGCGGGGTGCGGCACTCGAAGCTCGCCCTGCCGGGGGCGGCGCTGGCGGGGTTGAAGACCGCGGAGGTCCTGGATCTGGCGAATTGAGACTGAGGCGATACCGATGATTGGGAAACCCATGGGGGCGTGTCAGACGTTACACCTGCGTGGGAATGTGACCTCGAGGTTCATCTCTGGGGCGGGGTTTGAGCCGATATGGTGCTTCTGCCATGAACGATGACCGACTAGGCCCTTACCGGCTGCTCAGGCGGCTCGGCGAAGGCGGAATGGGCGTTGTCCACCTCGCTGTCGACCCGCAGGGGCGGCAGGTGGCGGTCAAGGTCCTGCGCGCGGAGGTCGCCGGCGACGACGTCGCCAGGCGGCGGCTCTCGCGCGAGGTCGACACGATGCGGCGGGTGCGCAGCAAGTACATCGCCGAGGTGCTCGACGCCGACGTGACAGGTCACCGGCCCTACATCGTGACCCGCTACGTGCCCGGACGTCCCCTCGACGAGGTCGTCAAGCAGGACGGGCCGCTGGAGCTGCCGGCGCTGGTCAGGGTCGCGCACGGGGTGGCCTCCGCGCTGGCCGCCGTCCACTCCGTCGGCGTGATCCACCGCGACCTCAAGCCGGGCAACGTGCTGATCCTCGACGGCGACCCCGTTCTCATCGACTTCGGCATCGCACAGGCGGTCGACGCGACCAGGCTGACGCAGACCGGCATGTTCATCGGCACGCCCGGTTACCTCGCGCCCGAGATCATCGAGGGCCAGGAGGCGGGCCCCGAGGTCGACATCCACGCGTGGGCCGGCACCGTGCTGTTCGGCGCCACCGGCCAGCCGCCCTTCGGCAAGGGCACGCTGGAGATGATCTTCTACAACATCACGGCGGGCAAGGCCGAGGTGTCGGCGGCGCCGCGCGAGCTGCAGCCGATGCTCAAGGCGGCCTTCCAGCGCAACCCCGCCAAGCGGCCCAAGGCCGCGGAGCTGGCGGAGCAGACCGCGCGGCTGCTGTCAGGGCTGTCGGGGCCGGCCAGGACGCCCGACGAGCTCTCCACCATGCCGGAGCCGGGCAGGCAGGGCTCCCGGCAGGTCACCGACCCGGCCGACGTGCCGACCCCCGCGATCCCGCCCGCGCGCCCGCCGCTCGGGACCTCTTCCGGGCCGCACGGCGCGCCCGCCCCCGGCAGCCAGGAGTTCGTCTCGCTGCTGGGCAACCAGGGCGGCGCGCCGCCCGCCGCCGGTCAGGGCCGGCAGGCCCCGCCGGGCGCGCAGGGCCCCGCCGCGGGCGGCCGGCAGCACGGCGGCGGCGACCACGCCCCGCAGGTCCACCCGCAGGGCGGCAGGCAGCAGGGCCCGCAGCCGACGCAGCCGCCCGGCCTGCCCGGACAGGGCCAGGTCCCGGGGCAGGGTGCGCAGGGCCAGGTCGCTCAGGGACAGGGTCAGGGGCCCGGTTCGCGCGGGCAGGGCCAGGTCCCTGGGCAGGGCGCTCAGGGGCAGGGCGCTCAGGGGCAGGGCGCTCAGGGGCAGGGGCCGCAGGGCGAGCCGACCACGACGGGCGGCGACCCGTGGCCGACGCGGCGCGTGAGCCCCGAGGAGCTGCGCCAGATGCGTGAGGAGGCCGCGGCGCACCCGTGGGACGCGCCGACCCGCGCGGCCACCGACCCGCCCGCCAGCCGTCCCTGGCCGGTGTCCGGCCGGCCCGACCATCACGCTTCGCCCCCCGGCCACGGAACGGCCCAGCCGCCCGCCGGCCAGGGTGGTGGCCACCCTGCGGGCGGCTTCCAGCAGGGAGCGGGGACGTTCCCGCCGGCCGGCGGCCAGGGCGCGCAGGGCGGCCGATCCGGCTACCAGGGCGTGCCCCCGCAGGCTCCGCCGTACCCGCACCGGGACGGCGACATCCCCACCCGCAGGGTCCGCACCGACTCGCCGGACTTCCCCTCCCCGTACGGCCAGCCGTACCAGGGGACGCCGCAGCAGGGCCAGCAGCAGGGCCAGCAGCAGGCCCACCAGGCGCCGCAGGATCCGGAGACGTGGCGCGAGCCGCGCATCCCCGGCTCGCGTCCAGGAGCGGCGTTGCAGCGCTCCAAGGCGTACGGCGTCGCCGGCGCCATGCTGCTGGTCATCATGATCGTGCTGGCGGTCCTGGCTCCCGTGGTGATGACCGCGGTGGTGCTGCCGTGCGTCGTGCTGCTGCGCGCGGCCGACCTGGCCCAGCCGCAGCTCAACGCCAGACGGCCGACCGGCGCCGCGGCGGCCGACGTGATCAGGGTGTTCGGCCGGCCCGCCGCGCTGCTGAAGTCGATCGGCATCACGATCGCGCTCGTGCCGTACGCGCTCATCCTCGGCCTGCCCGTGACGCTGCTGCTGACCGTGCTGACCTGGATGCCGTTGCCCAACGCGCTGGCCTGGGGCGCGGCGATCGCGCTGTGGACCGTGTGCGCGGGTCCCGGGGTCGAGTCTCCCGGACGGCAGATGCGCAGGACGCTCGCGTCCCTGGTTCCGTCGCGTACGGTGGCCATGGGGGTCGCGGGCGTGCTCGCGGTCGGAGCCGCGCTCTCGCTGGTCCTGGCGCTCGGCACGGTGCCGAACTCAGGCAGGCAGGCGGTGTGGTCGCCGGTCGGCGTGAGTCCGGTCACGGACAGGCTTCAGGACCTCAGGGGGAAGGCGGAGCAAGGAGGGGGATGAGTAGATGAGCACCGGCAACACCCAGGCGCCCGAGCGTCTCGGACCCTACCGGCTCGTCAGGAAGATCGGCGAGGGGGGCATGGGGGTTGTCCACCTCGGGATCGACGAGGAAGGGCGCGAGGTCGCCATCAAGGTGCTGCACCCCCACGTGGCCGCCGACCTCAAGGCTCGCGACAGGCTGACCCGCGAGGTCGAGACCATGCGCAGGGTGCGCAGCAGGAACGTGGCCGAGGTGCTCGACGCCGAGCTGGTCGGGGGCCAGCCGTACGTCGTGACCAGGTTCGCGCCGGGGCGCACCCTCGAGGAGACGGTGCTCACCGACGGGCCGCTGCCCGCCCAGGAGCTCATCAGGCTGGCCCAGGGGCTGTGCACGGCCCTGGTGGCCATCCACGCGGCCGACGTCATCCACCGCGACTTCAAGCCGTCCAACGTCATGCTGGTCGACGGCGAGCCGCTGGTCATCGACTTCGGCATCGCGCACCTGGTCAACGCGACCAGGCTCACGCAGACCGGGATGTTCGTCGGCACGCCCGGCTATCTCGCCCCCGAGATCATCCGCGACTCGGAGATCACCCAGGCCGCCGACGTGCACGCGCTGGCCTCCACGGTGTTCTTCGCGGCCGTGGGGGCGCCGCCGTTCGGCACCGGCACGTTCGAGGTCGTCTGCTTCAACATCATGGAAGGCAGGGCGCAGCTCGACAAGGCCCCGGCGTGGCTGCGCGGCTGGCTGTCCAGGGCGCTGTCGGTCGACCCGCAGACGCGGCCCAGCGCGCAGGACCTGCTGCGGATGGCGCGGCAGCTCGACCCGACGGTGACCAGCTTCCACGAGACGCCGCCGAACGGCACGCGGACGCTGGAGCAGCCGCCCAGGACCAGAACGTTCGAACGCGACGACAGCTACTCCGACCTGCTGCCGCCGGTGGAGTACGCCCAGCCGCCCAGGCCCGAGCCGAAGCCCCGCAAGGAGCCGAAGCCGCGCGACGAGCAGCGACGGCGCGAGCCGGCCACGCCGCCGCCGTACGTGCCCGCGAACGTGCCGCCGTACCGGCCGGCCGCGCCGTACCCCGACCAGCGCGTGGCCGGCTATCCACCACCGCCGGAGCAGGCGGCGGTCAGGCCGTACACGCCGCCGCCGCCGGCCGCCGCCCGCCCCTACACGCCGCCGCCCGCCGCGCGGCCGAGGTACCGCGTCGGGCACCCGCTCATCGCGGCGTTGCTGCTGACCCTGCTGATCGCGCTCGCGGTCATGATGCCGGTGATGGTGGGGGCGGCCGCCGTGGTGATCGCGCTGGTGCTGCGCGTGGGCGAGTACCTGTTCGGCGACCACGTGGCCCGCCGCCAGCTGCGCGGCAGCAGCGCGGCCGACCCGGCGCTGATCCTGCTCGGCACCCCGTGGGCGCTGATCAAGTCGGCGTTGATGTCGCTGGTGCAGGTGCCGCTGTCGATCCTGTGGGGCGTGTGCGTGTGGGGCGTGCTGAACTACGGGCTGAAGGTCGAGAGCGACCAGGCGGTGGCCTACGCCGCGGGCGCCTTCGCCGCCGGCCTGTTCGTGCTGCCGGGCGGGGGAGCGCCGCGCAAGGCGGTCACCCGCACGCTGACCGGCGTCATCCGCAGCCCGGGGGCCGGGCTGGTGGTGGCCATCGCGGTCGGCACCGCGGCCCTGCTCGCGATGATGTTCGCGATGGGCCAGGAGCCCACCTGGTATCCGTGGGAGCAGCCCTCCGACGTGGTCAGGGAACTGACCCGCAGCGCCCAGGAGAGCGTGACGGGGCTCATCACGGGGCTCATCGACTCGCTCATGACCAGCCTGGGGCTCGGCTTCCTGTCACCCTGGTCATAACGTGGTCTCCCGCCTCCGCGCGGGGCACTATGGAGTCATGAGCGAGCCGGACGGTGAGCACCTTGGCCCCTACCGACTGCTGTCCACTCTGGGCTCCGGCGGCTTCGGGGAGGTGCATCTCGCGCTCGACCCCGAGGGGCGCACGGTCGCCGTCAAGCTCCTGCACCCGCATGTCGCCGCCGACGCCTCGGCGCTGACCAGGCTGGAGCGCGAGGTCGAGACCATGCGGCTGGTCGAGGGGCCGTGCGTGGCCGAGGTGCTCGACGCCTCGCTCGGCGGCGACCGGCCGTACCTGGTGACGCGGTACGTGCAGGGGCGGCCGCTCAGCGTCGTCCCGGTGCCCGTGGCCGACCTGCGGCGCCTGGCGAAGGGGCTGGCGCAGGCCCTGCTGGCCATGCACGAGGCGGGCGTGGTGCACCGCGATCTCAAACCGGCCAACGTGATGATGGCCGACGGCGATCCCGTCGTGATCGACTTCGGCATCGCCTCGGCGCTCGACTCCCTGTCGGTCACCGCCTCGGGCGCGGTCATCGGTACGCCCGGCTACCTGGCGCCCGAGGTGCTGGAGGGGCAGGAGGCGGGCGCGCCCGCCGACGTGTTCTCCTTCGCCGCCACGCTGGCCTACGCGGCCACGGGGCGCCAGCCGTACGGGACGGGGCCGCTGTCGGCCATCGCCTACCGGGTGGTCCACCACGAGCCGGACCTGGAGGGGGTGCCGGCCTGGCTGGAGCCGCTGCTGGGCGAGTGCCTGCAGCGCGACCCCGAGGCGCGGCCGACGGCCGCGCGGATCTGCGCGCTGCTGGGCGCGGACCTGCCCGCCCGGGGCCGGCACGGCGTCACCGGCGCCGGTACGGCACGCCGCCGTCCCGCGCTGAGCGAGAGCCAGGAGCCGGCGGCGCTGCTCGACGCGTCGGGCGGCGGCTTCTTCTCGCGGGGCAGGCGTCGGCCGGGGCCGGGGCCCGCCCGGCCGGTCGAGCCCGGCGTGCACGACCTGTCCACCCGCGAGTGGCGGCCGGGCGCCGACCGGCACCGCAGGCCGCCCGAGGAGGCCAGGGCCCTGCACAGGGAGAAGATCCGCAGGAGGTGGGTGATCGGGTCAGGGGTGTTCGCCGCGCTGCTCGCGGCGGCCGCGCGCACCCCGCTGCCCGAGGTCTCGCTGCTGTTGCTGGCCTCCTACGCGCTGGTCGTGGTCGCCGACGCGGGGGTGGCCCTGCTGTCGCGCGGGCTGTTCAAGACCAGGCGCATGGTGACGGACCTCACGTCCGTGGCCGGCGTGGCGGTTCTGTGGCTGGCGCTGAGCAGCTTCTTCAGCCCGGCGACGCTGGCTCTCTTCGCCGTGACCGCGCTGGTCGTGGGCGTGGTCTTCCTCCTCAACGCCTGATCGGTCCTTCGGACGGGGGCCACGGCGGGCCTCCGGAACAAAGTTCGGTAGGGTGGGACGAGCTGCGGGTTTGCGTCAAAGCTACCCGTGGGTAACATGACCACCCGAGGGGCCGTGCAGCTGGCGCCCCGGGCAGTCTGGCAGTCTGGACAGCACCCATCCGAGCATGCGATTACGGGAGGTCGGCCACCGGCCATGAACATCGTCGTCTGCGTGAAGCAGGTCCCCGACACGGCGACCGAGCGCAAGCTCCGGTCTGATGACAAGACGCTCGACCGTGACGCCGCCGACGGCGTCGTCAACGAGCTTGACGAGTACGCGGTCGAGGAGGCCCTGAAGCTCAAGGAGGCCCACGGCGGTGAGGTGACCGTTCTCACCATGGGTCCCGGCAAGGCCACCGAGACCATCCGCAAGGCCCTGGCCATGGGCGCGGACAAGGCGGTTCATCTCAGCGACGACGCCCTGCACGGCTCGGACGCGCTCTCGACCTCCTACGCGATGGCCCAGACGCTGAAGAAGATCGGCTTCGACCTGGTCGTCCTCGGCTCCGAGTCGACCGACGCCCGTACCGGCGTGCTCGCCGCCATGCTGGCCGAGCGCCTCGGTGTCGCCCAGCTCACGCTGGCCAACAAGGTGGACGTCGAGGGCTCCTCGATCTCCGTCCAGCGCCTGACCGACTACGGCTACGACAAGGTCGAGGCCACCCTGCCCGCCGTCGTCTCCGTGGTCGAGAAGATCAACGAGCCGCGCTACCCGTCCTTCAAGGGCATCATGGCGGCCAAGAAGAAGCCGGTCGCCGCGATGGGCGTGGCCGACGCCGAGATCGACCCGGCGCAGGTCGGGCTCGGTGCCGCCTGGTCCGAGGTCGTCGACTTCGCCGCCGCTCCTCCGCGCGCGGCCGGCACGATCGTCAAGGACGAGGGCGACGGTGGCGTGAAGGCCGCCGACTTCCTCGCGTCCAAGAAGTTCATCTGAGAACGGGGGTTTTGCTGATATGTCGGAGATTCTCGTTCTCGTCGAGCAGGTCGACGGCGAGGTCAAGAAGGTCACGCTGGAGCTGCTGACCCTGGCCCGCTCGCTCGGCGCCCCGTCGGCCGTCTGGGCCGGCCCCGGCTTCACCGCCGACGCCAAGGCCAGGCTGGCCGAGTACGGCGCGGAGAAGATCTACGTCGCGGGCTCCGCCGACGTGGTCGACTACGTCGTCGCGCCCAAGGCCGAGCTGCTCGCCCAGCTCGTCGGCGCGGCCTCGCCCGCCGCCGTCCTCGTCGCCGCCACAGCCGAGGGCAAGGAGGTCGCGGGCCGCCTGGCCGTCAAGACCGACTCGGGTGTCATCACCGACGCGGTCGGCGTCGGCGAGGGCCTCGTCGCCGACCAGTCCATCTTCGGTGGCGGCGTCAACGTCCAGTCGCGGGTCACCAAGGGCACGCCGATCATCGCGGTCCGCCCCAACTCCACCACGCCGTCCCCGGCCCCCGCTGCGGGCGCCGAGGAGGAGGTGTCCGTCACGCTCTCCGACGCCGCCAAGGCCTCGAAGATCGTCGACAGGGTCAAGCAGGAGAAGGGCGCCCGCCCCGAGCTGACCGAGGCGGCGATCGTCGTCTCCGGCGGCCGTGGCGTCGGCTCGGCCGAGAACTTCTCGGTCATCGAGAACCTCGCCGACGCCCTCGGCGCGGCCGTCGGCGCCTCCCGCGCCGCCACGGACGCCGGGTGGTACCCGCACCAGTTCCAGGTGGGCCAGACGGGCAAGACCGTCTCGCCGCAGCTGTACATCGCCGCCGGCATCTCCGGCGCGATCCAGCACCGGGCCGGCATGCAGACCGCGAAGACCATCATCGCGATCAACAAGGACCCGGAGGCGCCGATCTTCGAGCTGGCGGACTTCGGTGTCGTGGGCGACCTGCACCAGGTCGTCCCGCAGCTCGCCGACGAGATCGGCAAGCGCAAGTAGGTCCATGCCGAAGGCGGCGGCTCCCCTGGGGGGCCGCCGCCTTCGCGTTTCCTATCGCAGGGCCGCCCTGATGCGGTCGGCCAGCTCCCTCGCCTGCTCCTGGCTCCACGGAATGAGGCCGTTCTCGCTCATGAGGGCGTGAAACTGCTGCTCGTGGTACGGCGTGCCGGGCGGGAGCGGCGCCACGTGCCAGTGCAGGTGCGCGTTGCCCTGCTGGCTGCCCAGCGTGAGCAGGTAGGTCCGCTCCGACGGCACGACCGCCTCGACGGCCAGCGCCACCCGGCGCACCACGGCCATCAGGGCCAGGTAGGCGACCTCGTCCAGGTCGCGCACGGCGTGCTCGAGGTGCGCCTTGGGGGAGACGAGGGTGTAGCCCGGCATGGTCGGGTACCTGGCCAGGAAGGCCAGGTGCGCGTCGTCCTCGTAGAGGATCTCCTCCAGGGCGTGCGCGGGATCGCCGGCCACGATCGCGCAGATGAAGCAGGGGCCGTTTCTGGTGCGCTCGACGTAGGCGTCCAGGTCCATGCGCTCGGTGCGGTTCATGATCCATTTTTCCCCTGCCGGACGGCCCCGCGTCCAGCGGACGGCACCGCGCCTGGTTTCCGCGTGCGCGGGTTCTGCGGGCGGCGGTGGTGCGTGGCGGAGGGGGCATGGCGGGGAGCCCTGGGAGGTGGGGCGCACGCCGTTCGGGTGGACGGGCGGGCGCCCCGCCGGGAGGTCAGGCGGCGAGCTCGGCGGGCTCGCGTCGCTCGACCGGGGCGATCGTGATGACCTCGGGCTCGGCGCGGGGCAGGAGGCGGGCGGCCACCGTGATGAGCAGGCCGAGCGCCACGGCGATGCCCAGCGCGGTCCGCAGCGAGGTGAGGTCGCTGAGGAAGCCGATCGCCACGGGGCCGAGCAGCAGGCCCGCGTACCCCATGGCGCCGGCCTGGGCGATGGCGGGACCGGGGTTGTCGGTCGAGGTGCCGGCCAGCGAGAGCGTCATCGGGGAGATCGTCGCCACGCCGAGGCCCACGAAGAACATGGTGAGCACGGCGATCAGCGGCGTGGCGGCGGTCAGCACGATCGCGAACGTCGCGGCCGTGGCCAGGCCCGAGACGGTCATGATGCCCCGCACGCCGAAGCGGGTGCGCAGCCTGTCGCCGCCGAGCCTGGCGACCAGCATGCCGATCTCGAAGATCGGGTAGCCGAGGGCGGCGACCGCCTCGGTGGCGCCCAGCTCGTTACGCATGAACAGGCCGTTCCAGTCGGCGACCGTGCCCTCGACCATGAACGCGAAGAACATGATCGCGCCCAGCAGGTAGACGATCGGCGGCATCCGCCTGCGCGCCCTGGTGACAGTCCCGGTCACGGGGGCCTCGGGCAGGTAGGTGCGTCCGGTGATCATGATCAGCGGGAGCGAGACGAGGGCGACGAGGGCGAGGTTGGCGGTGAAGGACAGGCCCAGGGCGATCGACAGGCTGCCGACGCCGCCCGCGGAGATCGCGCCGACGCACCAGCCCGCGTGCATGCCGTTCATCAGCGGCCTGCCGTAGGCCTGCTCGACCGTGGAGCCCTGGGCGTTCATCGCGATGTCGACCGTGCCGAACGCCAGACCGAACACCGCGACCGCGACCAGCAGCGACGGCAGGTTGGGCGCGCAGGCGACGCCGAGGAGCGACAGTGCCGTGGCAGGGCCGCCGACCCGCAACACCGTCCTGCTGCCCACGCGGTTCATGATCCCGCGCATCGCCTGCATGGTGATGAGCGCGCCCAGACCCCACACGAGCAGGATCACGCCGATCGTCGCCTCGGACAGGCCGAGCTTGTCGGTCAGCGCCGGGATGCGCACCGTCATCGTGCCCACCATGAAGCCAGCAAGGACAAAAGTGAGGATCGACCCAAAACGGGCAGTCCTCAGGTCGCGGGTCATCGTCAACACCTCTCAGGGTCGTCACATCGCACGCCGGCGCGCACGCGGGCGTCGTGGGGAAAACGGGTTGGGGAATGGGGGGAATGGGTGGCGCGACGGGGGCGCGCTACAGCAGGGCGAGCAGGCGGGCCTCGAGGGCCCGTAGGTCGCTCTCGGAGTTGAGGGCGGGGTCGTGGCTCGCCACGTCCCACAGGCCCTCACACGCCAGCCGTACGATCTGGGAAGCCACGGGGTCGGGCTCGTCGGCCAGCCCCTCGCGGTGCCACCTGGCCATGGCGTCGCGCAGCGGCGCGAGCAGGTACAGGTTGCCGGAGGCGCTCGTCACGACCGCCCATCGTCGCAGCCGGCCCGTGCGGACGGCCGCCAGCGTGGCACCCAGGTACCGTTTGGTGTAGGTGTCGTACGGCTGCGCCGCCACCAGGTCGTCGAACTCCGCGATGAGCCGCTCGACCATGCCCTTGATGAGGGCTTCCTTGCTGTTGAAGTGGTAGAGAAGTCCGCCCTTGCTCACGCCGGCCCGCTCGGCGACGGCGGAAAGGGTGAGCGCGGCCGAGCCCTGGTCGCAGAGGAGCTCCTCTGCGGCATCCAGCAACTCGTCACGCCTCATGGTTCTACTGTACCGTCCGGACGGTACAGTTGCAAACGAGATACCCTGAGCGGGTGAGCCCGGCCTACCTAGATCACGCGGCGACCACTCCGATGCTCCCCGAGGCCATCGAGGCGATGACCCGGCAGCTCGGCCGCGTGGGAAACGCTTCGTCGCTCCACGCGGCAGGACGGCAGGCCCGCCGGGTGGTCGAGGAGTCCCGCGAGGCGATCGCCGACGCCCTCGGCGCGCGTCCCAGCGAAGTCGTCTTCACCTCCGGCGGCACCGAGGCCGACAACCTCGCCGTCAAGGGCCTCTACTGGGCCCGCGAGCCGCGCCGGCGCATCCTGATGAGCTCGGTCGAGCACCACGCCGCGCTCGACCCGGCGACCTGGCTGGCCGACCGGCAGGGCGCCGAGGTCGAGTTGCTCGAGGTCGACGCCGACGGCAGGGTGCACCCCGACACGCTGCGCGCCGCCATCGAACGCGACCCCGCCGGCGTCGCCCTGGTCAGCGTGATGTGGGCCAACAACGAGGTCGGCACCGTCCAGCCGATCCACGTGCTGGCCGCGATCGCCCACGACCACGGCATCCCCTTCCACACCGACGCCGTCCAGGCGGTCGGCATGCTGCCCGTCTCCTTCGCCGACTCCGGCGCCGAGGCGCTCACGCTGAGCGGCCACAAGGTCGGCGGGCCGATGGGCGTCGGCGCCCTGCTGCTGGCCCGCGGCATCACGCCCGTCTCCGTCCTCCACGGCGGCGGCCAGGAACGCGACGTCCGCTCCGGCACCCTCGACGCCCCCGCCATCGCCGGGTTCGCCGCCGCCGTCACGGTGGCCGTCGGCAACCAGCAGGAGCAGGCGCGCCGCCTCGCCGCCCTCCGCGACGACCTCATCAAGCGGGTACGGCAGGCCGTCCCCGACGTGATCCTCAACGGCGACCCGGACGACCGGCTGCCGGGCAACGCTCACTTCTCCTTCCCCGGCTGCGAGGGCGACGCGCTGCTGATGCTCCTCGACGCCAAGGGCGTGGAATGCTCGACCGGATCGGCGTGCTCGGCCGGCGTGGCCCAGCCGTCCCACGTGCTGCTGGCGATGGGCGCGGACGCCGCGACCGCCCGGGGGTCGCTGCGGTTCACGCTCGGGCACACCTCGACGCAGGAGGACGTCGACCGGCTCGTCGACGTGCTTCCCGCGGCGGTGGAGCGGGCCCGCCGGGCCGGCCTCAGCTGACGGGGGGCGCGGGCCTGGGGCCCGGCGCAGGTCCGGCGTGGACACCAGGCGCGACGACCGGGCCCACGCCGGTTGGAACGGCGCCGAAAGGGCAGGTGAGAAGGTAAGCGAGCGGTGAAATGGCCACCTCATGAAGGAGGCCGTCGTGGAGCTTTCACAGCGCGAACGCCGGATCCTGATCGAGATCGAACTCGGCCTGCAGCGGGACCGGAGATACGCCCATCTCTTCGATGTGCTCGACGCCTCGCCGAGGCTGGGGCCGCAACGTTTCGCCTGCCAGGTCAGCACCACCGAGCTGGCGGTCGTCGTCGTGGTGGCGCTCGCGCTCGCGGTACTGCCGATGCTGGCCGTCCTCGCCCTGTGACCCGCGCCGAGGCGGACCCGGCCGGCGGCCCCGGGTCACCGCGGGTACGGCGCGTAGATCATCTGTGGCTGGGTCGCTGACCTGGGCTGACGTCCGAAGGCAGGCGTTGGGAGGCGCCGGCCGGTGGGTAGGGCGGTCGATACGCAACGTCAGGAGACATGATGTCGGACCGCGATCAGGCCGATGTGCGCTTCATCGGCAACGCCACCACACTCATCCGCTACGGCGGCTTCACCGTGCTGACCGACCCCAACTTCCTGCATCGCGGCCAGCACGCCTATCTCGGTTACGGTCTCACGAGCAGGCGGCGCACCGAACCGGCGCTGGATGTCGACGAGCTGCCGCCGCTGGACGCGATCGTCCTGTCCCACATGCACGGCGACCACTGGGACCGGGTGGCGCGCAGGGGCCTGGACAGGAGCACGCCCGTCATCACCACCCGCCAGGCCGCGCGCCGCCTGCGACGGCAGGGGTTCGGCGCGGCTGTGGGCCTCGACCTGTGGCGCGAGCACCGGCTGACGGCCGGCGACCGTACGCTCACGATCACGGCCCTGCCCGCCAAGCACGCGCCGGGCGTCGCGAACCTGCTGCTGCCTCCGGTCATGGGCAGCATGCTCGAGTTCGGCGACTCCTCGGGGCGGACGGACCTGCGCCTGCACATCAGCGGCGACACGCTGATGGACCACCGGGTCCTGTCGGGCATCCCGATCCGGTTCCCGGCCATCGACCTGGCGATCGTGCATCTGGGCGGCACCAGGCTGCTCGGAACGCTCCTGGTGACCATGGACGGCGAGCAGGGCAGCCGCTGGGTCCGCCTGATCGACCCCCGGGAGGTGCTGCCGGTCCACTACGACGACTACACCGTCTTCACCTCGCCGCTGGACGACTTCCTGCGTCACATCGACAGGTCGGGGCTGTCCGAGCGGGTGCGCTGCCTCTCCCCGGGCCAGAGCCTCCCGCTGCCCCTGCGCCCGGCGAGCCGTGAGCGCAGGGGGCGCGCGTAAGCGAGGCTAGACCACGCTGGTCGGCGTCTGGTGGCGGGAGCGGCTCAGCAACGTGTCCAGCGCCCACACCCCCGGGCCGAGGACCGCGATCAGCAGGAACGACCAGCTGTAGACCGCGGCCAGCTCGCCCTGGTTCTGCAGCGGCCACAACGCCTTCGGCTGGTGGACGAGGAAGTACGCGTAGGCCATCTCGCCGGAGCAGATCAGCGCCGCGATCCGGGTGAACAGGCCGACGATGAGCAGGCTCCCGCCGACGAGCTCGATGATGCCGGCGTACCACGCCGGCCAGCTACCGGCCGGGACCACTTCGCCGCCGAGCACGCCGAAGAGCTTGGCCGCGCCGTGGCAGGCGAACATCAGCGCCACGACGATACGGAACAGCGACAGGACGTACGGTCCGGCCGCGTCGATGTTTTTCATAATGGCTCTCCTCTACAGCAGTGCTCTGCCCGCGTGGTGAGGAGCGCCCGGCAACTCAAGACATTTTTGGTACGGATTTCACCTACCTGCGAAGCTCCCCGCGGGAGTCGCCCGTGGCAGGGCCGAGGACCAGGTCGAGCCGGGCGTCGTTCAGGCCGCGACTGCCTTCCGCAGCGAGCGCAGGCACAGCCCCAGCGCCTCGTGCTTGGACGCGCCCGAGTCGCGGATGTGCTGCCACGCGCTGTAGAGCAGGGACCACACGACCTGCTGCATCCAGTCGGCGGGCAGCTCGGCGTCGATGGCGCCCTCGGCCTGCCCCCGCTCGATCAGCTCGATCAGCGCGCGGTCGGACGGGGTCTCCTCCTCCCACATGTCGCTGACCACGAGCTGGGGTTCGGTGAAGGCGAGCATGAGCCCGTCGCCGAGCTCGAAGTACTCCTGGCAGAGCCGGTCGAGCGCCTGGAGCGCCGGCCCCTCGGTGGGTCTGGCCCGCGCGGTGGCCGCCGCGATCCTCTCCAGCACGTCGTTGCCGATGGCCGTGATCAGGTCGGACCGTTCGGGGAAGTAGCGGTGGATCGTGGTGCGACCCACACCCGCGGCGGCGGCGACGTCGCTCAGCGACGCGCCGGGGTCCTTGGAGAGCGTGGCGACCGCCGCGTCGAGGATGGCGCGCCTGGTCCGTGCGCGCATGCCGGTCTCAACAGCAGTCATGTGTCCCACGGTAGCGCATCGTGCCCCATCGTGGAACAAGCTTGACCGTTATGGAACACATATGTTCCACTGGAGAGCATGCGTGTTCCCGTCTTTTCGCGGCTCCGTGTCCTGTGGTCGTTCGCCCGGCCCCACCGGGGCAAGCTGGCGATCGGCCTGCTGCTCGCGCTGATCGGCTCGGCGCTGGGCCTGGCGACCCCCATGGTGACCAAGTGGGTGCTCGACTCGCTCGGCGCCGCCACCTCGCTCACCGGACCGGTCGTGGCGCTCCTCGTGCTGCTGCTGATCGGCGCGTTGATCTGGTCGTGCCAGTGGATCGTGCTCGGCGCGCTCGGCGAACGCGTCGTGCTGGAGGCGCGCGAGTCGATGGTGCGCAGGCTCTTCAGGGCGAAGGTGCCCGAGGTGACCAGGCGGCCGACGGGCGAGTTCGTCACGCGCGTCACCTCCGACACCGTCCTGCTGCGCGAGGCCGCCTCCTCCAGCCTGATCGGGCTGATCAACGGCGTGGTCATGTTGGCCGGCACGCTCGTCCTCATGGGCGTGCTCGACCTCGTCCTGCTCGGCACCACGGTCGCCGCCGTGGTCGTGGTCGGCGTGCTGTTCGCCGTGCTCATGCCGGCCATCGCGAAGGCGCAGGAGCAGGCGCAGGAACACGTGGGCAGGCTCGGCGGCGTGCTGGAAAGCGCGCTGCGCGCCATCAGGACCGTCAAGGTCAGCAGGGCAGAGGACCGCCAGGCCGAGCGGATCATCGCCGACGCCCGCGCGTCCACCCGGCACAGCGTCAGGGCCGTGCGCAGGGAGGCCGTCGCGTGGACCCTCGCATGGTCGGGCATCCAGCTGGCGATCATCCTCATCCTCGGCATCGGCGCCTGGCGGGTCGCGGCCGGCCACCTGGAGGTCTCCAGCCTGATCGCGTTCCTGCTGTACGCGTTCGCGCTGATGGAGCCGGTCACCGAGCTGAGCCAGAACGTCACCGCGCTCCAGTCGGGCATCGCGGCGGCCGAGCGCATCCGCGCGGTCGACGACCTGGAGCTGGAGAGCGACGTGCCGGTGACACCGCAGGGACCGCCCGCCGCGCCCTCCGGGCCTGTCCTGGAGCTGCGCGGGGTCTCGGCCGCCTACGGGCCGGGCGCCGAGCCGGCCGTACGCGGCGTCGACCTGGTGATCCCGCGCACGGGCCACACGGCGATCGTCGGGCCGTCAGGCGCGGGCAAGACCACGCTGTTCTCGCTGCTGCTGCGCTTCCTGGAGCCGCAGGAGGGGCAGATCCTGCTGGACGGCGTGCCGTACACGGGGCTCACGCACGAGCAGGTGCGCGAGCGGCTCGCATACGTCGAACAGGACACGCCGATCGTGCCCGGCACGATCCGCGACAACCTGTTCTTCTCCCACCCCGACGCGACGGAGGAGGAGCTGGAGCGGGTCCTCGCCGAGGTACGGCTGGCCGGCATGGTCGACCGGCTCGGCGACGGGCTGGACACGCCGCTGTCCTCCACGTCGGTGTCGGGCGGCCAGCGGCAGCGGATCGCGCTGGCCAGGGCGCTGCTGCGCACGCCGGACGTGCTGCTCCTCGACGAGGCCACGGCGCAGCTCGACGGGCTGACCGAGGCGGCCGT
The DNA here is from genome assembly GCF_040610675.1 of Nonomuraea sp. NPDC003804. Classification (NCBI taxonomy): domain Bacteria; kingdom Bacillati; phylum Actinomycetota; class Actinomycetes; order Streptosporangiales; family Streptosporangiaceae; genus Nonomuraea; species Nonomuraea sp. NPDC003804. The sequence goes on along the minus strand of NZ_JBEXMT010000011.1, from coordinate 120,357 downwards.
CCACGAGTGCATCGCGGCCCGCGCCCGGACGGGCGCCGTGGTCACCGTCGCGCACCGGCTCTCCACGGTGATCGACGCGGACACGATCGTGGTGATGGAGGACGGCGGCGTTCGCGCCCAGGGCACCCACGAGGAGCTGCTGGAGTCCGACGAGCTGTACCGCAGGCTGGTCGAGGCGCTGCGCATCGCCGCGGAGGAGGTTCCCGCCAAAGCGGCGTGAACCGGTCGGCGGCCTTCGGCGAACAAGGGGTGGATCTTTTCCTTGTGACCCGTGAGGTGGCTGATGACCTTAGGTAAGTCGTTCGTCGCCGCTCTGCTCGCCGGAGCGGTCGGCTTCACACCGGCACCGCGACAACCGTCGGACGCGGTGGGCTTCACGCCGGCACCGCGGCAACCGTCGGACACCGAGAAGGCAGTCGGCGGCACCGCCCAGAGGGGCAGCGTGACCCTGATCACCGGCGACCGCGTGGTGGTGACCGGCCATGGCCACCGCGTGGAGCCGGGTGCGGGCAGGGAGGTGAGCTTCACCAGTCAGGTGCGCGGGGGCCATCTGTACGTGATCCCCTCCGACGCTCATCCACTCATCGCCGAGGGCGTGCTGGACCGGCGGCTGTTCGACGTCACCCAGCTGCTGGCCTGGCGGTACGGCGACGCCGACACCCCGGACATCCCGGTGATCTCGCAGACGACGGGTGGCCAGGCCGCCCTGGTGCCGCAGGGGGCGCGGCAGACGCGGCAGCTGTCCGGCCTCGGGATGAGCGCCTCGCGGGTGCCCAAGGCGGGCGCGGCGCAGGCGTGGAAGGGCCTGGTGGGCGGGGGCGCCCGGCTGGCGGCAGGGAACTCGAAGTTGTGGCTGGACGGCCGCCGCTCCTTCTCGCTGGACCAGAGCGTCAAGCAGATCGGCGCTCCGCAGGCCTGGCAGCAGGGTCTGACCGGCAAGGACGTCACGGTCGCCGTGCTCGACTCCGGCTACGACCCCGACCACCCGGACCTGAAGGACGCGGTGGCGCAGGCGCGCAACTTCAGCGAGGACCCCGACGTCCGCGACACGCTCGGCCACGGCACCCATGTCGCCTCGATCGTGGCGGGCAGGGGCGAGAGGTACCGCGGGGTGGCGCCGGAGGCCAAGCTGGCCATCGGCAAGGTGGGTACCGCCGCCGGACCGGTCGACTCGGCCATCCTGGCGGGCATGGAGTGGGCCGCGATGGAGGTCAAGGCCAAGGTCGTCAACATGAGCCTCGGCGACGTCGACTCCATGGAGCTCGACCCGCTGGAGCAGGCGGTCGACACGCTGTCGGAGCGTACCGGCACGCTGTTCGTCGTGGCGGCGGGCAACGACGCTCCGCACGGCGTGGTGAGCAGCCCGGGCAGCGCCGACGCGGCGCTCACGGTGGGCGCCGTGGACAGGCAGAACCGGATGGCGGACTTCTCCAGCCCCGGGCCACGGGTGAGCGACCACGCGATCAAGCCGGACGTCACCGCGCCCGGCGTGGAGATCGTGGCGGCGGCCGCCTCCGGCACCGCCGACGGCCCCTACGTGGCCTACAGCGGCACGTCGATGGCGTCCCCGCACGTGGCGGGGGCGGCGGCGATCCTGGCCCAGCGGCATCCCGAATGGACCGGCGCGCAGCTGAAGGCGGCGCTCGTCGGCAGCGCCGCCCCGCAGCAGGGGGCCGGGCCGTACCAGCAGGGGGCCGGGCTGGTCGACCTGGTCCGCGCGCTGAAGCAGCCGGTCGCGGCGACCACCGGCAGCGTGTGGGCGGCCTTCCCGTGGAACGGCACCGGCGAGCGGGTGACGACCAGGACGATCACCTACGCCAACGCGGGCGACACGCCAGTCACCCTGGACCTGGCGGCCGAGGGCGAGGTGCTGAAGCTGGCGGCCGACCGGCTCGAGGTGCCCGCCAAGGGCCAGGCGTCGGTCACGCTGACGATCGACGCGACCGGCAAGGCGCCGGGCGACTATCCAGGCACGGTCACCGCCCGCTCCGGCGAGACGGTGGTCCGCACGCCGGCCGGCGGCTACGTCGAGCCGGAGTCCTACGACGTCACCATCACGCTGGTCGACAGGCAGGGCCAGCCGGCCAGGCCATGGATCGCCGAGCTCTACGACGCCGACACCGGCGACGTCCGCGTGCCGGCCGTCAAGGACGGCGTGGCCAAGCTCCGCCTGCCGGAGGGCGACTGGAACCTCTACAGCGAGGTGCCCGAGCGCGACGCGTTGACGATCTCCGACACCCCGGTGAAGGTCGACAACGGCGACCAGCAGGTGACGGTGGACGCGCGCCAGGGCAGGCCGATGCGGGTCACGATCGATGACCCCACCGTCGCCACCGGGCCCGCGCTCGAGATCAACATCGGCCATGGACCGTGGACCACGCAGTCCAGCGTCCACGGCTGGGACCCCAACACCGAGGTGTACGTCGTTCCCACCCGCCAGCCGGGGCTGACCGCCATGTTCAGGACGGTGTGGCGCAGCAAGGACGTGTCCCCCAGCCCGTACGTCTACGACCTCGTCGACCAGCGGACCGGCGGCTTCCCCGACGACCTGTCCTACCACGCCAGGAAGAACGACCTGGCCAAGGTGACGGCGACCTACCGGGCCTCCGGCGTGGCCGCGAAGGGCTGGCCCGCGACCGGGCCGCGGTTCCGCGGCCGGCCGGGCATGGTGACCTCGGTGACAGGCGCGATCGACCTGCCCGGCACGATCACCCACTACCGGACCCCCGGGCTGGTGTGGGACGGCACGCTCGACGTCGGCACCGCCGTCGTCGCCGACGCGGGCAGGCTCATGGGCCGTGGCCAGACCAGCGAGGTCTGGAACGCGGCGGTCACCGGACCGTCGTTCCCCGCGCCCAGCGGCAGCCGAACCGGCGACCAGCTGACCTTCTCCGGCGCCGGGCTGTTCGCCGACGGCGGCGCGGGCCGGACCGGCTCCGACAGCGCCGCCACCGGCAGCGCCACCCTCACCAAGGACGGCCAGGTCATCGCCAGGACCGACCTGACCGGCTGCGTGTACTACCTGTCCGAGTCGTGCCGGCTCCACGCCGATCTGCCGGCCGGGCAGGCCACCTACACGCTGACCGCCTCGGCGCGCCGGCAGGTGCCGTACTCGACCCTCTCGACCGGCGTGGACGCCACCTGGACGTTCCCGTCCTCGACCGCCACCACGGAGCAGCCGCTCCCGCTGATGGCCGTGCGCTACACCCCCGCCGGGCTCGACGACCACAACCGCGCCAGGCCCGGGTCCCTGACCCGGCTGCCGCTGTCCGTCGAACGCAACCCCGGCGCGGCGAAGGCGGCGGTGACGTCCGTCCGGCTGGAGATGTCCACCGACGACGGCACCACCTGGCGCCGCATCCCCGTGGTCCGCACCGGATCAGGCTGGACCGCCGCCGTGCCCAACCCCGGCACGGCGGGGTTCGTCTCCCTCCGGGCGAGCGCGCATGACAGCGCGGGCGCGAGCGTGACCCAGACGATCACCCGCGCGTACGCCGTGGGCTGACCCCTCACGCTCTGGTACGGCCGGCCGCAGCCGTACCAGAGCACCGAGGTGGCGGCCCCGCACCTCCGCCCGCAGAATGCTCAGCGTGAAGCTGATCGCCCGAGGACGGGACGCCGACGTGTACGCCCTGGACGGATCGAAGGTTCTGCGGCGCTACCGCTCCGGGGGCCCGACCGAACAGGAGGCGCGCCTGATGGCGCACCTGGCGGCGTGCGGGTTCCCGGTCCCCCGTGTGCACGAGGCCACCGGCACCGACATGGTCCTCGACCGGGTGCCCGGCCCGACGATGCTGGAGACCCTGACCCGCCGGCCGTGGCAGGCGGGCTCCCTCGGGCGGCTGCTGGGCGCCCTCCACGACCGGCTCCACGCCCTGCCGGCGCCGCACTGGCTGCCCACGCGGTTCGCGAGCCAGGCGGGCAACCGGATCCTGCACCTGGACTTCCACCCGGGCAACGTCATCCTGTCGCCCGCCGGCCCCGTGGTGATCGACTGGCGGAACGCGGCCGCAGGAGACCCCGCCGCGGACGTGGCCATGACCCTCGTGACGATCGGCAACGCCGATCTGCCCGGTTGGGTGCTGCGGACGGTACGCGGCCGGCTCCTGCGAGGGATGCGCCGGGGCACCAGGACCGATCCCGGCCCCCGCACCGGCGAGGTGACGCGCGCCCGGCTGGCCGATCCGAACCTGACTTCCGGCGAAGCGGCCAGGTTGGCCCGCCGTATGGCGAACCCGTCCTGACGCCTTCCCGTCCTGCCCTCCGCGTTTCTAGGACAGGAAGGGGGCGACCGCCGTCCAGCCGGGGTCGGTGACCACGTCGACGAGCGGCTGGCCCTCCTCCCAGCTCACGATCAGCTCCTTGGCGTGGATGGCCGCCTCGCCCGTCGGGTCGGCGTAGACGTGGATCACCCTGGCGCCCTCCGCGCTCAGGTGCGCCGCCAGCACCCCGTCGGCGTGCTGCCTGCCGAGCCTGGCCGCCAGCCGTTCCTCGAACTCCCGCAGTGACGTCAGCGACTCGCCCACCGGCAGGCCGTTCTCGTCGGCGTGGGCGTAGGGGAGGGTGATCTGGATGTGCTGGTCGTAGAGCGGGTGGTCGACGGGACGCAGCGGGAAACGGGCCGTCGCGATCAGCGGCGCGCCGCCCGCGGTCTGCCCTTCGAGCAGCGCCCACTGCTCCTCGGCGAACTCGGTGGCCAGGTCGGCGATCACCGCGGGCAGGTGCACGGCCTCGACCGAGTCGATCGGCTGGAACGTCGCCGGGGTGATCTCGCCCACCCACCTGGCCACGTCGTCCTCGCCGAGCAGCCAGTCGAGGGACAGCAGGGTGGCCTCCATGCGGGTGTCCTCGTCCAGCATGACGAAGACGGGGTGGAAGGCCGCGATGTCGATGCGCGGGTTGCCCCTCGGCACCCGCAGCCCGAGCAGCAGCTTGTCGAGCGCGAACTCGTAGCCGCCGACGTCGAGCGTGAGCTCCATCGCCTCGGGGTTGGCCTGGCGCGAGGGGTGGTACTCCCACAGCGCGTCGGTCTCCGGCGCGCCCTTCGACCACCGGTGGGCGAGCGAGCGCAGTTCGGGGTCGCCCGCGGCGGTCACCACCAGCGCCTGCTGGGCCTGCCTGCCCGGCGCGACCTCCCAGACCAGGCCGGGATGGATCGCGGTGACCGCGGGCGCGATCAGCTCCGACAGCCGCTCGGCCTCGCCGGCCTCGACCAGCGCGTCGATCTGGGGCCTGGTCTCCCGCCACCACTCCCAGAACTCGGCCAGCGCGTCGCCGGTCTCGCCGGTCTCGCCGGCCTCTTCCTCGTCGTCCTTGCGCCCGAACAGTCGCATAACCCAGCATTCTCGCACCTCGCGGGCGCGTAACTCGCCGATCTCCGCCCGCCCGGCGAGCCGGTCACGTCTCCCCGGAGGGTCGAGAAGCCGCCCGTGGACGGTAGTCTCGAAACGTCATGGGACTGCGTGTGCTTGCCGCCATGTCGGGCGGCGTCGATTCCGCCGTGGCCGCCGCTCGGATCGCCGAGGCCGGTCACGATGTCACCGGTGTGCATCTGGCGCTCTCGGCCAACCCGCAATCCCACCGCACGGGCGCCAGGGGCTGCTGCACGATCGAGGACTCCCGCGACGCCCGCCGCGCCGCCGACGTCATCGGCATCCCGTTCTACATCTGGGACATGGCCGAGCGTTTCCAGCGCGACGTGGTCGAGGACTTCGTGGCCGAGTACGCCGCCGGCCGTACCCCGAACCCGTGCCTGCGCTGCAACGAGAAGATCAAGTTCGCGGCGGTGCTCGACAGGGCGCTGGCGCTGGGGTTCGACGCGGTGGCGACGGGCCACCACGCCAAGCTCGAGGACGGCGTGCTGTCCAGGAGCGTCGACCAGGGCAAGGACCAGTCCTACGTGCTCGGCGTGCTCACCAGGGAGCAGCTCAGGCACGCGATGTTCCCGCTGGGCGGCTCCACGAAGGCCGAGGTGCGCGAGGAGGCGGCCAGGCGCGGCCTGACCGTCGCCGACAAGCCCGACAGCCACGACATCTGCTTCATCGCCGACGGTGACACGCGCGGCTTCCTCGCCAAGCGGCTCGGTCAGGAGCCCGGCGCCATCGTCGACCAGCAGGGCGCGGTCGTCGGCACGCACGAGGGCGCGTACGCGTTCACGGTCGGCCAGCGCAAGGGCCTGCACCTCGACCGTCCGACCGTCGACGGCAGGCCGCGCTACGTGCTGTCGATCGAGCCGGTGTCCAACACGGTGACCGTCGGGCCGAGGGAGGCGCTGCAGGTCTCCGAGATCGTCTGCGTCCGGCCGGTGTGGAACGGGCCCGACCGGTTCGACGACCTGTCTGTGCAGCTCCGGGCGCACGGCGAGGTGTACGGCTGCCGCTACGAGGAGCGCGACGGCACGCTCGTCGTCTCGCTCGACCGGCCGGCGACCGGAGTGGCGGCGGGGCAGGCGGCCGTCCTCTACTCGGGCGACACGGTCATCGGCTCGGCCACCATCTCCACGGCCGCCTGACCGCCCGGCGGGAAGACCCGGGTCAGGACAGGGTGGCGGAGTCGCCGACCGCCAAGCGGCGGATGTCGGCGCCCTGCTTCTCCGCCTCCATCCTCAGCCAGTTGTCCACCAGCCCGAGCCCCGCTTCGCTGTACAGCGCGTCATGCGTGGAGTACGCCCGGGCGGGCTTCACCGTGCGCAGGTACTCGATCACCTCCGCCAGCTTCAACCACGGCGCACCCGTCGGCACCAGCAGCGTCCCGACCGGCACCGGCGGCACGGTGAACGCGTCGCCGGGGTAGAACACCTCCCCGTCCACCAGGAACCCCACGTTGTCCACGACCGGCAGGTCGGGGTGGTTGGCGGCGTGCCACTCGCCGAACACCTTCATCTCGAACCCGGCGGCCTCGAAGGCGTCGCCGTGCCGTACGACGTGGGCGTCGAGCCCCTCGGCCGAGCCCGAGGCGACACCCTCGCACGTCCAGATCGACACCTCGGGCGCGAGAGCGGCCAGCTTGTCGCGGTCGGCGTGGTCGAAGTGGTCGTGCGTGACAAGGACGACGTCGGCCCCGTCGAGGGCGGAGGCGTCGGTGAAGACGCCCGGATCGATGACCAGCACTTTGCCGTTCTTCTCGATCCTGACGCAGGCGTGGCCGTATTTGGTGAGTTTCACCTTCCCACGATAGTTCAGGGCCCGTTGTCCGGATCGGCGCGGGCGCCGGCCGGAGCGTGACACCCGGGAGCCCGCGGTGGGCCGGGCGGGGTGGAGATGGCGGCTCGGCCGCCGCTCTAGGCTTGGAGCCATGTCTTTTGGCGCAACCGGTGTCGGATCCCATCCCGGCGAGGACCATCTCGAGGCCCTCAGGACGGTGTTCGGAGAGCTGCCCGACCTGCCGTACCTGCCGGAACTGCCCGCCAGGGGCGTGGGCGCCGACATGGCGGGCCGTACGGCGGCGCTGCTGGTCGACCTGCCGGTGGAGGTCCAGCCCTCGGGCTGGCGGCTGGCCTCGCGTCCCGGCCGCGACCACCGCAGGGCCGTCGACCACCTGGCGCGCGACCTCGACGGCCTCGAAGAGGTCGCGCAGGGCTACACCGGGCCGCTGAAGGTGCAGGTGTGCGGGCCGTGGACGCTGGCGGGCGCGATCGAGCTGCGCCACGGCGACAAGATGCTGTCCGACGCGGGCGCCGTCAGGGACCTCACCGCCTCGCTCGCCCAGGGGGTGGCCGACCATGTGGCCACCGTGCGCCGCAGGGTGCCAGGGGCCACCGAGATCCTGCTCCAGCTCGACGAGCCGGGCCTGCCGGGCGTGCTGGCGGGCACCGTGCCGACGGCCTCGGGGTTCGGCAGGCTGCCCGCGGTGGAGGAGTGGCGGGTGGAGGAGTCGCTGCGGCTCTTCCCCGGCGCGATCGTGCACTGCTGCGCGCCGAGGGCCCCGATCGCGCTGCTGCGCAGGGCCGGCGTGCGGGCGATCTCGCTGGACGCCGCGCTGCTGTCGCGGCGCGACGAGGACCCGATCGGCGAGGCGGTCGAGGCGGGCGTCGACTTCTTCCTGGGCGTGGTGCCGGGCGTCGACACCCGGCTGCCCGACCTGAAGGTGATCGCCAAGCCGGCCGTGGAGCTGTGGGAGCGGCTCGGGTTCGCCGCCGAGGAACTGCAGCGCCGGGTGGTTCTCACGCCCGCCTGCGGGCTGGCCGGCGCCTCGCCGGCCTACGCGCGTCTCGCCTTGTCGAAGTTGAGGGAGACGGCAAGGGCGCTGCAAGCCGGCTGAGCTATCCAGGAGGGATGAGGCGCCACCTCCGCCCCAGGGGGGCCGACGCGTGACGGCCGGAGACTTCGCCGGCGCGAGCGCGCTGCTGCTGGGCACCGGCACCCACGGCTCCGGCTCCGACCTGCCCGACCTGCCGTCGGTGGCGCGCACGCTCGCCGACCTGCGCGAGGCGCTGCTGACCAGGTGCGGGCTGGCGTCGGTGCGGGTGGTGCTCGATCCGGCCTCGCCCCGCGAGATGGGCGACGCGATCGCCGCCGCCGCGTCGGCCGAGGGGCCGCTGATCGTCTACTACGTCGGGCACGGCCTGGTCAGCAGGCGGGGGGCGCTCCACCTGGCGACGGCGGGGACCGTCTCGGGGGTCCTGGGCCTCGAGCACACGGCGCTGCCGTACGACCTGTTACGCCGCTACCTGCTCGACAACGTCGAAGGCCCGCTCGTCGTCGTCCTCGACTGCTGCTTCTCGGGCCGCGCGATCGACGGCATGTCGGACCCGTGGGACGTGGCGGAGATCTCCGGCGCCTTCGTGCTGACCTCGGCCGGGCGCAGCGAGCCGTCCTTCGCGCCCGAGGGCCTGCGCCACACCGCCTTCAGCGGCGCGCTGCTGCGGCTGCTGGCCACGCCGCCGCCGGTGCTGACCCTCGCCGGCCTGCACCGCCGGCTGAGCAGGGAGCTGCCCGCCGCGGGCTTTCCCGTGCCGCGCGTCCGCACCACCGGGCGGGTGGGCGAGCTGGTGCTGCTGCGCGCCGCCCACACCGCGGGCCTCCCGGGACGGCGGGAGCGGCCGCCGCCCTTCGACGGCCCGCCGTACAAGGGGCTGGAGGCGTTCGGGACGGCGGACGCGCCGCTGTTCTTCGGCCGCGAACGGCTGGTGGAGACCCTGGTCAGGCGCCTGGACGACCCGGCGCCGCTGATCGTCACCGGGGCGTCGGGCTCGGGCAAGTCGTCCCTGTTGCGGGCCGGGCTGGTGCCCGCGCTCCGGCAGCGCGCGGCGGGCACCTCGGTGGCGGTGATCACACCGTCGGAGCCGGTTCCCGCGGACGTGGACGTGCTGGTGGTCGACCAGTTCGAGGAGGCGTTCACCGCGGGGAGGATCCCGGACCTGCGCGGGCGGGTCGTGCTCGGCGTGCGGGCCGACTTCCTCGGCCGGTGCGCCGCCGTACCCGAGCTGAGGGCGGGTCTGGAACGCGGGCCCGTCGTCGTGGGCCCGATGAGCGCAGCGGGGCTGCGCGAAGCGGTCGAGCGGCCCGCGCTGGCGGCGGGGCTGACCGTGGAGCCAGGACTGGTCGAGCTGCTGCTGCGCGACCTGGGCGAGGAGCCGGGGCGGCTGCCGCTGCTCTCCCACGCCCTGCTGGTCACCTGGCAGCGGCGGCGCGGGGCCGCGCTGACCGTGGCGGGCTACCAGGCCACGGGCGGCATCCACGGCGCGCTGGCCGCCACCGCCGACGCCGTCCTGGACGCCCTGCCGTCGAGGGAGCAGGCCCGCGCGGTGTTCACCCGCCTGGTCCACGTGGGGGAGGGCACCGACGACACCCGGCGGCGGGTGGAGCTGGACCGGTTGCTGGCCGAGGTGCCCGACGCGCTGGCGGCCTGCGAGGTGATCGACGCCTTCGCCTCCGGCGGCGCCCGGCTGATCACCATCGACGGGCCGGCGGTCACCATCACCCACGAGGCCCTGCTGGCGGCCTGGCCCACGTTGCGCGGCTGGCTCGACTCCGACCGGACGGGCCTGCTCGTCGAGCAGCACCTCGTGGCCGCCGCGGCGGCGTGGGAGGGCGACGACTCGGGGCTGTACCGGGGGTCCAGGCTCGCGCTCGCCCGCGAGTGGGCCGAGGGCAGGCGGCTCGGCGCGGCCGCCCGCGCCTTCCTCGACGCCTCCGCCGCCGCGGAGGAGCGCGCGGCGCTGGCCGCCCGCCGCCGCGCCAGGCGCAGGGTGCTGCTGTCGGCCGTGCTGGGCGTCCTGCTGGTCCTGTCCGTGGCCGCCGGCGGCATCGCCCTCCACCTGTACGGCAGCGCCGACGCCGCCCGCCGGAGCGCCACGGCCAGGGCCCTGGTCCTTCAGGCGAACGCCCAGGTCCAGACGGACCCGCCGGCCGCGCTCCGCCTCGGGCTCGCCGCGCTCGCGATCGAGCCGGGCGAGCGGCACCGGGCCGCGCTGGTCGGGCTGCTGGCCGGCACCCTCTACTCGGCCAGGCTCGAGGGCGCCGGCCCCGGTCTGCTGGGCCTGGCCTTCAGCCCACGGGGCCGGATGGTGGCGACCGTGGGCATGGGCGGGACGGCCGAGGTGTGGGACACCTCCAGGCCGCACGCCCCCGTGCGGGTCGCCTCGCTGCGCGGCCACACGGGACACGTGCGGACCGCGGCCTTCAGTGGTGACGGGCGCACGCTCGCCACCGGCGGCGACGACGGCACGGTGATCCTCTGGCAGGTGGCGGGCTGGGCACGGACGGCCACGTTCGAGCCGGGCTTCGGCAGGATCTACGCGCTGGCCTTCAGCCCCGACGGCAGGCGGCTCGCGCTCGGCACGGCCGCGGGCGCGCACGCGTGGCCGGTGGGCGACGACCAGCCCGCGACCACGCTGCCGACGCACCAGGACGATCCGGTCAGATCCGTGGCCTTCACGAAGGACGGGCGGCGCGTCGTCGCCTGCTCCAGGTTCACCGCGTGCCTGCTGTGGACGCCGGGAAAGGCCGTCGAGAGCTTCACCACGCCGGCCTCCGCTGAGGGGGAGCAGGCGCAGGTCACGTGGGCGGTCGCGGTCAGTCCCGACGGCAGGACGATCGCCACCAGCGGCCGGCGCTCGCGCGCCTACCTGTGGAACATCGAGGGCGCCCGGCCGAGGCCGCTGGCCGACCTGGCGGGGCACGCCTCCGGGGTGAAGGCGGTGGCCTTCAGCGGCGACGGCAGGCTGCTGGCCACGGCGGGCGGCGACGGGCGCACGATCGTGTGGGAGGTGGGCGAAGGCGCTCCGGTGCAGCGAGCCGTGGTCGGCGCGGGCACGGGCGGGATCGTGGCCGCCGCCTTCGACCCCGTCACCTCCGACCTGGTGACGGCCGACAGCGACGGCACGACGGTGCTGTGGGGGACCGCGCGGCTGCGTCCGCCCGCCGTCCTGGCGAGAGTGCCGCGGCCGGACGTCGGGCGCGCGGTGCTCGCCCGAGACGGCAGGCGGCTGGTGACGGTGACGGCCGAGCACGCGGTCACGCTGTGGGAGGTGGGGGCCGGCCGGCTGCCCCAGGCGCGGGCGCTCGCCGAGGACGCCGGGCAGGTGTCGGCGCTGGCCCTGGACGGTACGGCGGTGCTGGCCGGGCGGGTGGACGGCGGCGCCGTACGGTGGACGGAGGGCGCCGCCGCGCGGCTGCTGCCGCCGGGCGCCAGGGTCACGGCGGTCGCCTCGGCGGGCGGACGGGCGCTGGCGGGCACCGAGGACGGCACCACGACGCTGTGGCCCGCCCCGACCTCGCCCCCGGTACGGCTGCCGCCGATCGCAAGCCCGGACGACCCGGGCGACGCCCCGACCCCTGCGGACGTCCCCGCCTCCGTCGACGCCCCGGCCCCGGCGGGCACTCCGGCCCCCGCGGACCTCCCGGCCCCGGGAGGCGTCCCGGGCTTCGTTGGCGTCCCGGCCTCCACCGACGCTTCCGCCTCCGTCGACGCCGCGGTGATCAGCGACGACGGGCGGCTGGCCGTCACGGGCGACGCCCGGGGCGTGGTGCGGCTCTGGACCCTGGCGGACCCGCGCAGGCCGGTGCCCGCCGCCGCGTTCGCCGCCGACCCCTCAGGGATCGTCTCGGCCGCCCTGTCGCCCGACGGTCGCCGGCTGCTCACCGGCGGCAGCGCGAAGCTGGCCAGGCTCTGGGACCTCTCCGACCCCGCCAGGCCGCGTCACCTGGCCGACCTGGGCAACGACGGTCCCGTGGTGTCGTCCGTCGGTTTCGCCCTCGGCTCGGCCGTGGCGTACACGGGGGCGGGCGGCGGACCCGTCACCCTGTGGCACGTGGAGGGGCCGGGCCAGGTCCGCAGGTACGCGGCGCTGCCGGTGGCCGACGAGGTCACGATGAGCGCCGACGGGACCAGGATGCTCGCCGTCGGGCCGGGGCCGGAGGCCGTCGTGCGGGACCTCGCGCCGCACATGGCCGTGCTGCGCGACCCCGTGGCGGCCGCCTGCGGCATCGTCCGTCGCGGGCTGGACGAGAAGGAGTGGATGCGGCTGACCGACGGACTGGCCTACCAGCGCTCGTGCCCCTAGGAGATGACCTTGAGACGTCCCATCGTCACCGCCGTCCTGCTGACCTCACTCGCGCTCCCGCCGGCGCCCGCGTACGCGGGCTCGGCCGTCACGGTTTCCGGACCCGGAGGGAACTGGGCCGCGGTCACCGCCACCATCAGGGACGGCAAGCTGACCGTCACCGTGCCGACGGTCACCGACAAGCACAACGACCGCAACTGCACCTGGGTGATCCTGCTGCTCAGGCTCAGGGGCGACGCCGACCGGCGGGTCGTGGCACGGTGGGAGGCCGCCACCAACCGCAACTGCGGGAACAGGAACCGCTCGCTGCCGGTGTACGAGAGGGGCGGCGGCGTCGAGCGCGTGTCGGCCCAGCTGTGTCTCAGCCCCGCGAGCTCGCCGCCGAGGGAGGCGTGCTCGGCCACGTGGAAGCGGGTGGCGTGAGAGGCGGACGGCGAGGCGGACGGCAGAGCCCCGTCGGGAGCCGAATGTCGGTGCCGCGAGATAGCGTTCTCTCAGGTTTGACGGAGGGAGTAAGCGATGAGCGCCGAGGTCGAGGGCGTGCCCGTGGACGCGCTGAAGCGCCACGCCGAGCTGAGCGAGCTGGTGGAGGAGGCGCGCTGGCGCTACTACGTCCTCGACCAGCCGACGGTGAGCGACGCGGAGTTCGACGGCTGGTTCAACGAGCTGCTCGCGCTCGAGGAGGCCCATCCGAAGCTCCAGACGCCCGACTCGCCGACGCAGAAGGTCGGGGCGCCCGTCTCGGGTGACTTCGAGAAGGTCGAGCACCTGCAGAAGATGGAGAGCCTCGACAACGCCTTCACCGACGCCGACATCGCCGCCTGGCAGGTCAGGGCGGAGCGGCTGGCCGAGGGCGACCCGGGCCCCTACCTGTGCGAGCTGAAGATCGACGGGCTGGCCATCGCGCTGGTCTACCGGAACGGCAGGCTGGAGCGCGGCGCCACCAGAGGCGACGGGCGCACCGGCGACGAGGTGACGGCCAACGTCCGCACGATCACCGGCATCCCCCACCGGCTCGTGGGCAGCGACATCCCCTCGCTGGTCGAGGTGCGCGGCGAGGTCTACATCCCGGTCGAGGAGTTCGAGAAGCTCAACGAGCAGCTGGTCGAGCAGGGCAAGCCGCCGTTCGCCAACCCGCGCAACGCCGCCGCGGGCACGTTGCGGCAGAAGGACCCGCGCATCACCGCGCAGCGGCCGCTGCGGATGCTGGTGCACGGTGTCGGCGTCTGGGAGGGCGCGGCCGAGCCGCAGGCGCAGTCACAGGTCTACGACCGGCTGCGGGAGTTCGGGCTGCCGGTCAGCGACCTCTACCGGGTGGTGCCCGACGTGCGGGGCATCGACGACTTCATCGAGCACTACCGCAAGCACCGCCACGACCCCGCCTACGAGATCGACGGCGTGGTCGTCAAGGTCGACAAGATCAGGACCCAGCGGGAGCTCGGCTCCACCTCGCGGGCGCCGCGCTGGGCGATCGCCTACAAGTACCCGCCGGAGGAGGTCAACACCAAGCTCCTCGGGATCGAGGTCGGCATCGGGCGCACCGGTCGCGTCACGCCGTACGCGGTGATGGAGCCCATCGTGGTGGCCGGGTCCACGGTCGAGCGGGCCACCCTTCACAACGCCGCGATCGTGGAGAAGAAGGGCGTGCTCATCGGCGACACCGTCGTGCTGCGCAAGGCGGGCGACGTCATCCCGGAGATCGTCGGGCCGGTGACCGCGCTGCGCGACGGCTCCGAGCGCGCGTTCGTCATGCCGACCCACTGCCCCGAGTGCGGCACCGAGCTGGCCTACGAGAAGGAGGGTGACGCCGACCTGCGCTGCCCCAACGCCCTGGGCTGCCGCGCGCAGCTCCGCGAGCGCCTCTACTTCGCGGCGGGGCGCAAGGCCCTCGACATCGAGGGCCTGGGCTACGTCGCGGCCACGGCGCTGAGCCAGCCGGTGGCCGAGCAGGAGCCGGTGGTGCGCACCGAGGCCGACCTGTTCGACCTCACGCTGGAGCAGCTGGTGCCGATCAGGTCGGTGGTGCGCGACCAGGAGACCGGCCTGCCCAAGATCGACCCCAAGACCGGCGAGCCGAAGGTCGTCTCGTTCTTCTCCAACGTCAACGGCCAGCCGAGCCAGAACGCGCTGAAGCTCATCGACGAGCTGGAGCAGGCCAAGCAGGTGCCGCTCTGGCGGGTCCTGGTCGCGCTGTCCATCCGCCACATCGGCCCGCCGACGGCCCAGGCGCTGGCCGGGACGCTGCGCTCGATCGACGAGGTCATGAACGCCTCCGAGGAGGAGCTGAGCGCGGTCGAGGGCATCGGCCCGCGCGTGGCCGCCACGGTCCGCGAGTGGTTCGAGGTCGACTGGCACCGGGAGATCATCGAGCGCTGGCGGGCGGCCGGGGTCCGCATGGCCGACGAGCCGGCCCCGGAGAAGGGCCCGCAGATCCTGGAGGGCCTCACCTTCGTCGTCACCGGCACCCTCGAGGGCTTCACCCGCGACTCCGCCGCCGCGGCCATCACCGGCAGGGGCGGCAAGGTGGCCGGGTCGGTGTCGAAGAAGACCGCCTTCGTCGTCGTGGGGGAGAACGCCGGGTCGAAGTACGACAAGGCGGTCAGCCTCGGGGTGCCCGTCCTCGACGAGGCCGGATTCCATGTCCTCCTCGACAAGGGCGCGGAAGCGGCTGCCGAGGTGGCGGTGAAGCCGGAAGAATAGCCCTCTCCACGGAAAGGGTTCACATATGTCGGATCTCAGCCCCGAGCGGCTGGCGGAGCTGCGCCAGACCTTCGACGCGATCGACGCCGGCGGCGACGGCTTCATCAGCCAGGCGGAGCTGGTTCGCCACTTCCCCGGGCTTCCCGGGGAGGCGCTCGGTTCGCTCGAGCAGAACGCCGACGCCGACGGTGACGGCCGCATCTCCTTCGAGGAGTTCGTCAGGCTCGTGGGGTGAACGCGGGGCGGGGGCGGCTGTGGTCACGGCCGCCCTCCGCCGGCGTGACGGGGAGCCCCTGAGGGGGCGGCAGTGACCAGGGGGAACCACTGTCGAGCAAAAACGTACAAAAGATGCTTCTTGCCGATAAATCTGGGCAAGTGGTGTGACGGAACGTAGGCGGGTGGTTTCGGGAAGTGGGGTGGAGGTCGTACCCTCCCATAGTGACCTCTTGGAGGTTCTGTTACCGATGACCGACCCAACTGACACGCGCGACACGGGACCACGTGTGGGAAGCCCGCTCTGGGCCTTCCTCCTGGCGGTCTCCGTGATCGGCTTCACCGCGCTCCTCGTGGCCGAGCTACGACTCGACCTGGCGGGCCTGGCCGAGCTGGCCAGGACTCCGCTCTTCTGGGTGCTCGCCGTGCTGGTGGTGCTGGGCGAGCTGCGTCCCGTCATGGTGTCCTCGGCGACCGCCGTGGGCGGCACCTACCCGGCGACCATGTTCACCTTCGCCGTGTTACTGCACTACGGCCTGCCGGTGGCGGTGCTCATGCAGGTGGTCGGCATCGCGGTCAACGGGATCGTCACGCGCAAGGCGTGGCATCGGGTGATGTTCAACATCGCACAGGCGACGCTGGCGTTCACCGCGGCGGCGGTCGTGCTGGGGCTGTTCGGCATCGTGCCGACCCCGTCGGCGCCCTGGGTGCCGGCCGGGTTCGCCATGGTGCCCATCGCGCTGTCGGGTGTCGCCTACTTCGCCGCGCGGGCGCTGCTGGTGTGCGGCGCGGTCGCCCTGCACGAGCGGCGCTCGCTCAGCAGGGTGCTGCGCGCGACCGTGGGGCCGCAGGCGCTCGTCTACGCCGGGCTGCTCGGGCTCGCGCCGCTGGTCGTCGTCGTCATGCAGGACTCTCCGGGGCTGGTGCCGCTGTTCGTGGCGCCGCTGGCCGCCGTCTACTTCACCGCCACGCTGTCCATGCGCCGCGACCACCAGGCCCTGCACGACGAGCTGACCGGCCTGCCCAACCGCAAGATGCTGATCGTCTCGACCGAGGAGGCGCTGGCCGAGTGCCGCCCCGACGAGCGGGTCGGCCTCTTCCTGATCGACCTCGACCGGTTCAAGGAGGTCAACGACACGATGGGCCACCCGGTCGGCGACCGGCTGCTGCAGATGGTGGCCCACCGGCTGACCCACTCGGTACGGCCGGGCGACGTGGTCGCGCGCCTCGGTGGCGACGAGTTCGCCGTGCTGCTGCCGTCCATCAGGGACACGCACGCCGCCAGGGAGGTCGCCGCCCGGCTCAGGGCCGCCCTCACCGAGCCCGTGCGCCTGGAGGGCATGACCTTCGACATGGACGGCTCGGTCGGCATCGCGCTCTTCCCCGACCACGCGCCCGACTTCGAGCTGCTGCTGCAGCGTGCCGACGTGGCGATGTACCTGGCCAAGGAGGGCCGCACGGGCGTCGAGCTCTACCAGCCCGACAAGGACCGCAACTCGCCCGAACGTCTCGGCCTGCTCGGCGACCTGCGCCGCGCGGTCGACAACCGCGAGCTGCGCCTGCACTACCAGCCCAAGGTCGACCTGGCCACCGGCGAGGTGCGCGGGATGGAGGCGCTGCTGCGCTGGCGCCACCCCGTGCGGGGGCCGATCTCGCCCGCCGACTTCATCCCGCTGGCCGAGCAGTCCTACCTGATGCGCCAGATCACCGAGTACGTCATCGACGCGGCCATGGAGCAGGCGGCCCGCTGGTGGCACACCGGGCTGCAGGTGCAGATCTCGGTCAACGTCTCCGCCCGTGACCTGCTCGACTCCGCGCTGCCCGACCAGCTGGAGGCGGGGCTGTCCCGCTTCCGGCTGCCACCGGAGGCGATCCAGCTCGAGGTCACCGAGCGGATCCTGATGGGCGACCAGGCCTACACCCACGACACCATCAGGGCGCTGGCCGCCCTGGGCGTGCCCCTGGCGCTGGACGACTTCGGCACCGGCTACTCGTCGCTGATCCGCCTGCAGCGGCTGGCCGCCTCCGAGGTCAAGATCGACGCCTCGTTCGTGCAGCGGATGTCGTGCTCGGAGGACGACGAGCGGATCGTGCGCTCGATCGTCGACCTGGTGCGCTCGCTCGGGCTCCGGTCGGTCGCCGAGGGCGTGGAGTCCGACGAGCTGGCGCTCCGGCTGGCCGACATGGGGTGCGACATGGGGCAGGGCTGGCTGTTCGGCCGGGCGATGGCGCCGGCCGACGCGACGGTCTGGCTGCGGGAGCGGGTCGGGGTGGAGGAGATCGACTACGTGGAGATCTCGCAGACCGTCTGACGCCCGCCTGCGGGCCGCGTCGACGCCGAACGGCCCGCTTCCGGCCGCCGCCACGCCACAGGCGTGTTAACGGTTCGGCCACCCTGCGTCAAGAGCCCTAGGATGACACTGTCCAAACTCCATCCATGAAACGGGTTCAACGACTCATGTCCGCCATAACCCGCGACGAGGTCGCGCACCTGGCCCGGTTGTCCCGGCTGGCGATCTCCGACGACGAGCTCGACCACTACGCCACCCAGCTCGATGACATCATCGCCGCGGTCGCGAAGGTGGCAGAGGTCGCCGCTGAGGACGTCCCGCCTTCGTCGCACGCGCTTCCGCTGACCAATGTGTTCCGTGCCGACGAGGTGCGACAGTCCCTCACGCCCGAGCAGGCGCTCTCGGGCGCGCCGGCCGTCGAGGACGACCGCTTCCGGGTTCCGCGCATTCTCGGGGAGGAAGCATGAGTCTGATCCGCAAGACCGCCGCCGAGCTGGGCGCGCTGATCGCCGCGGGCGAGGTGAGCGCGGTCGAGGTCGCCGAGGCGCATCTCGACCGCGTCGAGCAGGTCGAGCCCCAGGTCCAGTCGTTCCTCCACGTCGACCGCGAGGTCACGCTGGAGCAGGCGCGCGCCGTCGACGCCAGGCGGGCGGCCGGCGAGAAGCTCGGCCCGCTCGCGGGCGTGCCGATCGCGCACAAGGACATCTTCGCCACCAAGGACATGCCGACCACGGCCGCGTCCAAGATCCTCGAGGGGTGGCGCCCGCCGTACGACGCGACGGTGACCGCGCGGCTGCGCCAGGCGGGCCTGGTCATCCTGGGCAAGACCAACCTCGACGAGTTCGCGATGGGCTCCTCCACCGAGAACTCCGCCTACCACGCCACGCGCAACCCGTGGGACCTCAGCAGGATCCCCGGCGGCTCGTCCGGCGGGTCGAGCGCGGCGGTCGCCGCCTACCAGGCGCCGCTGTCGACCGGCACCGACACCGGCGGCTCGATCAGGCAGCCCGCCGCCGTCACCGGCATCGTGGGCATGAAGCCGACCTACGGCGGGTCCTCCCGCTACGGCCTGATCGCCTTCGCCAGCTCCCTCGACACCCCCGGGCCCTTCGCCCGCAACGTCATGGACGCGGCCCTGCTGCACGCGGCCTTCTCCGGGCACGACCCGATGGACTCCACCTCCATCGACGCGCCCGTGCCCGACGTGGTCGAGGCGGCGCGCAACGCCGACATCGCGGGGATGCGCATCGGCGTCGTCAAGGAGTTCGACGGCGAGGGCTACCAGCAGGGCGTGCTCAACCGCTTCCACGACACCGTCGCGCTGCTGGAGTCGCTGGGCGCCAAGGTCGTCGAGGTCTCCTGCCCGTCGTTCACGACGGCGCTGCCGGCCTACTACCTGATCGCGCCCTCGGAGTGCTCGTCCAACCTGGCCCGCTTCGACGCCATGCGCTACGGCCTGCGCGTCGGCGACGACGGCACCCGCAGCGCCGAGGAGGTGATGGCGCTGACCAGGGCCGCGGGCTTCGGTCCCGAGGTCAAGCGGCGCATCATGCTCGGCACCTACGCGCTGTCGAGCGGCTACTACGACGCCTACTACGGCCAGGCGCAGAAGGTCCGCACGCTCATCGCGCGCGACTTCGAGGCCGCTTTTCACCAGGTCGACGTGCTGATCTCGCCGACCACGCCGACGACGGCGTTCCCGATCGGCGAGCGCGCCGACGACCCGATGGCGATGTATCTCGCCGACCTGTGCACGATCCCGTCCAACCTGGCCGGCAACGCGGCCATCTCGGTGCCCTGCGGCCTGGCCGACGAGGACAACCTGCCGGTCGGCCTGCAGATCATGGCCCCGGTCCTGGGCGACGACCGCTGCTACCGGGTCGGCGCCGCGGTCGAGAAGGCCCTGGAGAGCCGCTGGGGCGGCCCGCTGCTGAAGGAGGCTCCCGAACTGTGAGCGTCATGGCATACGACGAGGCCCTCGACCGGTTCGAGCCGGTCCTCGGCCTGGAGACCCACGTCGAGCTCGGCACCGCGTCGAAGATGTTCTGCGGCTGCCCCACGGCCTTCGGCGCTCCGCCCAACACCCAGACCTGCCCGACCTGCCTCGCGCTGCCCGGCTCGCTGCCGGTGGCCAACGCCGAGGCGATCGAGTCGACGATCAGGATCGGCCTGGCGCTGAACTGCTCCATCGCCGAGTGGTGCCGCTTCGCCCGGAAGAACTACTTCTATCCGGACATGCCGAAGAACTACCAGATCTCCCAGTACGACGAGCCGCTCTGCTCCGACGGCTACCTCGACGTCGAGGTCGACGGCAAGATCGTGCGGATCGAGATCGAGCGCGTCCACCTGGAGGAGGACACCGGCAAGTCCACCCACGTGGGTGGCGCGACCGGCCGCATCCACGGCGCCGACTACTCCATCGTCGACTACAACCGCGCGGGCATCCCGCTGGTCGAGATCGTCACCAAGCCGATCCCGGGCGCCGACCGCCTCGCCCCCGAGGTGGCTCGCGCCTACGGCGCCGAGCTGCGCGAGCTCATGCGCTCGCTGGGCGTCTCCGACGTCCGCATGGAGGAGGGCTCCATGCGCTTCGACGTCAACGTCTCGCTCATGCCGCGCGGGTCGTCGGAGTGGGGCACCCGTACCGAGACCAAGAACGTCAACTCGCTGCGCAGCGTCGAGCGGGCGGTCCGCAGTGAGATCCAGCGGCAGGCGGTGATCCTCGCCGACGGCGGCCGGATCACCCAGGAGACCCGCCACTTCCACGAGGACACCGGCACGACCACGTCCGGCAGGTCCAAGGAGGAGGCGCAGGACTACCGCTACTTCCCCGAGCCCGACCTGGTGCCGATCGCGCCGGATCCCGCCTGGGTGGCCAAGCTCAAGGCCGAGCTGCCCGAGCTGCCGTCGGTCCGCCGCAAGCGCCTGCAGACCGAGTGGGGCGTGACCGACCACGACATGGAGTCGATGTACAACGCCGGCGCCATCGAGATCGTGGAGGCCACGATCGCGGCGGGCGCGCCCGCGGCCGACGCCCGCAAGTGGTGGATGGGCGAGCTGGCCCGCAGGGCCAACGAGGCCGGCGTCTCCCTGGCGGAGCTGCCCATCACCCCGGCGCAGGTCGCCAGGGTGACCGAGCTGGTCGCCTCCGGCGCGCTGAACGACAAGCTGGCCCGCGAGGCCCTCGACGGCGTGCTGGCCGGTGAGGGGGACCCCGACGAGGTCGTCGCGGCCCGCGGCCTGCAGATCGCCGATGAGGGCGAGCTGGTAGCGATCATCGACGGCGTCCTCGCCGGCAACGCCGACGCGGCGGAGAAGGTCCGCTCCGGCAAGATCGCCGCGGTGGGCGCGCTGGTCGGCGGCGTCATGAAGGCCAGCCGGGGCAAGGCCGACGCGGCCCGCGCCCGCGAGCTGATCCTGGAGCGGCTCGGCGTCTCCGAGTAGCCGACGCCCAGGCACGACGACCCCGGCACACAACCCGTGCCGGGGTCGTCGCGCTCCCGCCCCTACCGCCCTGCCTGCTCCCCACCGCGCCCCTCCGCCGGAACGCCGGGATGCCGGGATGCCGGGACGCCGCGAATCCGGGAATCCGGGAATCCGGGAATCCGGAAAGCAGGGATGCCGGGAAGCCGGGATGCTGGGAAAGCCAGGATGCCGGGAGGCCGGGAGGGCGGAAAGCGGCCTCGCCGGGTGCCTAGGGCGATGTACGGAGGACGGCCTAGGACCAGCGCACGATGTGCGGGCGAGGGCCCGTCCGTAGCGTCGGTGGCATGTCGCGCAAATCTCTGACAGCGGGTCTGGTGGCGTTGGTGTCGCTGGTGGCCTTCGAGTACATCGCGGTGGCGATCGCCATGCCGGTCGTGGCGCGCGAGTTCGGCGGTCTCCACCTGTACGGCCTGGCCTTCAGCGGCGCGATGGCGGCCGCGGTGGTCGGCACGGTCCTCGGCGGCCGGTGGGCCGACGTGAAGGGCCCGAGCGCACCGCTGTGGACGGGGGCGGCGGGGTTCACCGGCGGCCTGCTGGTGGCCGGGCTGGCCACCTCCATGGAGATGCTGATCGCCGGACGGCTCGTGCAGGGTTTCGGCGGAGCGCTGGTCAACGTGGCGCTCTACGTGGTGGTGGCCAGGGTCTATCCGGAGGAGTCACACCCGAAGATCTTCTCCTTGTTCGCCACCGCGTGGGTCGTGCCGTCCATGGTCGGCCCGGCGGTCGTCGGGCTGGTGGTCGGCACGCTCGGCTGGCGCTGGGTGTTCCTCCTGGTGCCCGCGCTGACGGTGGTCGCGGCGTTGATCCTGGCGCGCGGACTGGCGGGGCAGCCGGTCACGGGCGGGCAGGCCGCGCCCGCACCCGGCCTGGGCGGGAAGGTGGCGTGGGCGGCGCTGACGGCCGTGGGCGCGGGCCTCATGCAGTACGGCAGCGACGGCAGGCTGCCGTTGCTCCTGGCGGGTCTGGCGCTGCTGCTGTTCGCGTTGCCGAAGCTGCTGCCGGCGGGGACGCTGCGCGCGGCCAGGGGCCTGCCCGCCGTGGTGGCGCTGCGCGGGCTGACCGCCGCGGCCTTCTTCGCCGCCGAGGTGATCGTCCCGCTGATGCTGATCAACGAGCGCGGCATGTCGCCGCTGCTGGCCGGGTTCGCCCTCACCGGGGGCGCGCTGACCTGGTCGTTCGCGTCGTGGCTGCAGGGGCGTGAGGTGTTCGGCAGGTCGGTGAACCTGTTCGGCGGCACCGCCGCGGTCGCGCTCGGCATCCTGCTCATGGGCGCCGTCACCTTCGACGCCGTGCCCGTCGCCCTCGCCTACCCGTCGTGGATCATCACCGGGTTCGGCATGGGCCTGGTGTACCCGACGCTGTCGGTGCTCACGCTGGAGCTGTCCAGGCCGGGCGAGCAGGGCGTCAACAGCTCGGCGCTGCAGGTGGGCGAGTCGGTGTTCTCCGTGGTGTCCGTGGCGGTGACCAGCGCGCTGTTCGCCGGCGTCGGTCAGGGCTACTGGGCGGTCTACGCGGCGACGCTGGTCATGGCGCTGGCGGGCCTGTGGGTGGCACCCCGGTTCCGGGCGAACCCGACGTCCTCCGCGGCGGTCGTACCCATGTGATGACTTCCGCCGGCGCGGGGGACGGTCACCGTCCCCCGCCCTTCCGCGTCGAGAGCTGGGACGGCGGCCGTGAAAGCGGATCGGCCGATCGGGTGATACCTCTGGACAGCCTCGTCCACGGAGGGCCACCCATGACCGTTATCGCGGTGCGCGAGCCGGATCTCGCCCGACCCGAGGGGTTCCGCGAGATCTTCGACGCCTACTTCGAGGAGATTTTCAGGTACGTCGCGCAGCGCCTCGGCCCCGACGATGCCGAGGACGTGGTCGCCGAGACCTTCCTCACCGCCTTCCGCAAACGCGACCGCTACGATCCCGAGCGGGCCGGCGTCAGGTCCTGGCTGTACGGCATCGCCACCAACCTCATCGGCAAGCACCGGCGGGCCGAGGTCAGGGCGCTGCGCGCCAGGGGCCGTATGGCGGCCGACCGCGACGTCTCCGGCCTGGCGGACGTGGTGGCGATGCGGGTCAGCGCGCAGAGCCTGGGGCCGAGCCTGGCCGGCGCGATCGCCCGCCTGGGCAAGGGCGACCGGGACGTGCTCCTGCTGGTGGCGCTCGCCGGGCTCTCGCACGAGGAGATCGCCACCGCGCTCGGCATCCCGTACGGCACGGTCGGCTCCCGCCTGAACCGCGCCAGGAAGAAGCTGCGCAAGGCCCTTGGCGGCACCAACCCGATGGAGGGCGACCATGGATGACCTGCGGCGGATCAGGGAGCTGTACGGCGAGCCCGCGCCGGACCAGGCGGCCAGGAACAGGGTCAGGGCCAGGCTCGAGGCCGAGCGCGGCCCCGCCCCTGTCTCCAGCCGGCGCCCGCGCTGGACGCCGCTGCTGGCCGGGCTCGCCGTCATGGCCGTCGCCGCGGTGGCCTTCGTCGTGCCGAGGCTGCACGCCGACCCCACGGGCACCGACAAGGCGAGTGTCCTGCTCGCCGCGGCGGGCGCGGCGGCGGCCGTCCCTCCGGCGAAGGGCGCCTACTGGTACGTCAAGCGCGTGGTGAACGGCTCCGACGTCAAGGAGCTGTGGGCGGGAAGGGACGGCCGCGCCTGGACGAGGGAGCACAAGGGCACGACCACCGTCACGACCAAGACCGACGAGCCGTTCACCCTGAACGGGCACCCCATGACGATCGCCCAGATCGAGGCGCTTCCCGCCGACCCCGGCGCGCTGCGCGCCCACGTGACCGACATGCTCGGCGGCGTGCCGGAACGGGACCGCGGCGGCGTGGTCGCCGACGCGCTCACCGGCCTGCTGTGGAGCAAGCCCGCCCCGTCCGGCGTGCGCGCCGCCGCCTACCGGGCACTGGCCGACCTGCCCGACGTGCGCTACCTCGGCAGGTCGACCTTCGGCTACACGGTGCGCGGAGTGGAGCGCGAGCTGGTCATCGACGCGCGCACCAGCCAGGTGGTGAAGGCCAGCACGGCAGGCAGGACGGAGGTCGTGCTGGTGGCCGGGTGGACCGACGAGAAGCCGGCGATCTCCTGATCGGCCTCCCGATCGGCCTCCCGATCGGCCTCCCGATCGGCCTCCCGATCGGCCTCCCGATCGGTCTCCTGATCGGCCTCCCGATCGGCCTCCTGACTGGCCTCCCGCTCGGCCTTCCGATCAGCCTCCTGGTCGGCTCGGGGCGCGGCCCCGCCGGGTGGACGGGCCGGCGGGGCCGTGACGTTCGCGTTCCCGCGCCTGTCCGGGTGACGCCGGACGGGCCCGCGCTCAGTCCTCCGGCGGCCGATGCGTGCTCGCCGCCACGGCGGGGTGGCGGCGTGCCCACAGCCGCCGGAACAGCGGCGTCAGCAGGGCGAGCGCGGCCAGCGTCAGCAGGACGGCCGCGATCGGGCTCCTGACCAGCGTGGTCACGTCGCCCGCGCTGATGGCCAGCGCCCTGCGCAGCTGCTTCTCCGCCATCGGGCCGAGGATCATGCCGATCACCGCGGGGGCGATCGGCAGGCCGAAGCGGCGCATGGCGTAGCCGAGCAGGCCGAGCACGAACAGCACCACCAGGTCGACGGCCGAGGAGTTCAGCGCGTAGACGCCGAGCGCCGCGAACAGCACGATGCCCGCGTAGAGGTAGGGGCGCGGGACGCGCAGGACGCGGGCCCAGAGCGGGGCCAGCGGCAGGTTCAGCACCAGCAGCATCGTGTTGCCGATGAACAGCGAGGCGATCATGCCCCACACCAGGGCGGGGTTGTGGTCGAACAGCTGCGGTCCTGGCTGCAGGCCGTACTGCTGGAAGGCGGCCAGCAGGATCGCCGCGGTGGCCGAGGTGGGCAGGCCGAGCGTGAGCAGCGGGACGAGCGTGCCCGCCGCGGACGCGTTGTTGGCCGCCTCGGGGCCGGCGACGCCCTCGATGGCGCCCTTGCCGTACTCCTCCCTGGCCGCGCCGCGGGCGAGCTTCTTCTCCGTGGCGTAGGACAGGAAGGTCGGGATCTCCGCCCCGCCGCCGGGCAGTGCGCCGAACGGGAAGCCGAGCGCGGTGCCGCGCAGCCACGGCTTCCAGGAGCGGCGCCAGTCGGCGCGGCCCATCCACGCCGCCCCCACCGGGACCACCTCGGGGCTGGCGTGCCGCAGCCTGGAGGCCACGTAGAGCGCCTCGCCCAGCGCGAACAGGCCGACCGCGACGATCACCACGTCGATGCCGTCCAGCAGCTGGTCGACGCCGAAGGTGAGACGGGCCTGCCCGGTCTGCTCGTCGATGCCGATCAGGCCGATGACCAGCCCCAGGCCGAGGGAGGCCAGGCCACGGATCATCGAGCGCGACAGCACCGAGGAGACCGCGGTGAAGGCCAGGACGGCCAGCGCGAAGTAGTCCTCAGGGCCGAAGGAGATGGCGAAGTCGACCACCGCGGGAGCGGCGACGACCAGCAGGCCGGTGGCCAGCGTGCCGGCGACGAACGAGCCGATCGCGGCGGTGGCCAGCGCCTGTGCGGCCCTGCCCCGCCTGGCCATCTTGTTGCCCTCCAGCGCGGTGATCATCGAGGACGACTCGCCGGGCGTGTTGAGCAGGATGGACGTGGTGGACCCGCCGTACATGCCGCCGTAGTAGATGCCGGCGAACATGATGAACGCGCTGGCCGGAGGCACGGTGAAGGTGATCGGCAGCAGCAGCGCCACGGTCATGGCGGGGCCGATGCCGGGCAGGACGCCGACCAGCGTGCCGAGGGTGACGCCGACGAGCGCGTAGAGCAGGTTGACGGGCGTGAGCGCGGTGGCGAAGCCCTCCAGGAGCGCCTGGAGCGAATCCACTCAGATCACCCCCTGCAGCAGGCCGCCCGGCAGCGAGACGCCGAGGCCGTTGACGAAGACCACGTAGGACAGCACGCCGAGGACCACGGCGATGACGGCCGCCTTGACCTTGTTCTCGGCGCCCAGGGCGACCGACAGCCCGAAGAACAGCAGCGAGGCCGACAGGACCCAGCCCAGGGTGGACAGGGCCGCGGTGAAGCCCAGGAAGATGCCGCTGACCAGGCCGACGCTCTTCCAGTCGGCGGGGGCGTCGGCGTCGACGTCCTCGCTCTCCTCGGGGTCGCCCCGGCCGCCGCGCACGACGTCCAGGGTGTAGAAGGCGCCGATGAGGATCAGCGCGCCGCCGATGAGGATGGGGAAGAAGCGCGGCCCCAGGCCGAGGCGGGACGTGGCGGCGGAGACGTCGAGCGTGCCGACGATGACCAGCACGCCGAGCGCGAGGACGGTGACCGACAGCCCCATCTCGGGCCGCCACCACCCGCGCTTCCCGGCCTCGCCGGCCGGCGCCCGGTCGTCAGGGGGAGGGCCGGCCGGGCCAGGACGCGGATCCTGAGCCGCGGGGACGGCGCCACGGGCCGTGGCGCCGTCCTGCTCGTGCGGGGAGGACATCAGGAGACGAGCCCCATCTCGGCGATGACGGCCTTGACGCGGGTCTGCTCGGCGGTGAGGAAGTCGGCGAACTGCTGGCCGGTCTGGAAGGCGTCGATCCAGCCGTTCTTGGCCACCGCGTCCTTCCACGCCTTCGAGCCGTGCATCGTGGTCACCAGGTCGGTGAGCGCCTTCTTGTCGGCGTCGCTCAGCCCGGCCGGCGCCACGAAGCCGCGCCAGTTGGCCAGCGCGACGTCGAGCCCGCCCTCCTTCAGCGTGGGCGCGTCGACGGTGTCGATGCGGGTGGGCGCGGAGACGGCCAGCGCGCGCAGCTTGCCGGACTTCACGTGCTCGGCGAACTCGCCGACACCGGACACGCCGATCGTGACCTTGCCGCCGAGCAGCGCGTTGAGCGCCTCACCGCCGCCGGAGTGGGCGATGTAGTTGACCTGCTTGGGGTCGACGCCGCCCGCCTTGGCCATCAGTCCGGCCAGGATGTGGTCGGTGCCGCCCGCCGAGCCGCCGGCGACCGACACCTTCGCCGGGTCGGCCTTCCACGCGGCCACCAGGTCGGCCAGCGTCTGCAGCGGCGAGTCCGCCGGCACGACGACGATCTCGTACTCCTCGGTCAGCTTGGCGATCGGCGTCGTCTCCGCCAGCGTGACCTTGGACTTGTTCTGCTCGATCGCGCCGACCATGACCAGGCCCATGGTCATGAGCATGTTGCCGTTGCCCTTCTCGCCGGCGAGCTGGGCCAGACCGATCGTGCCGCCGGCGCCGGGGACGTTGAAGACCTCGATGGCGCGCTGGGAGTCGACGGACTTGATGGCCTGCTCGGCCGTACGGGAGGTCTGGTCCCAGCCGCCGCCCACGGCGGCGGGAGCCATGATGCGCAGCGTGCCGGAGCCGCTGCCGCCCGCGCCCTGGCCGCAGCCGGTCAGGGCCGCCACGGCGACGGCGGCGACGGCGGCGAGTATGCGGAGTCGCATGATCACTCCAATGTGGGGGGTGTCACAATCTCGAATACTGGATAGTGAAACGCACATTTCCTGGCGTCGACCCTTTACGCGTTTCCCGTCGTAAAGGTCATATTGGTCGCGACCCTCGCGTGACCTGCCGGTGCTTCCATGGCCCTGTGAGACTCGGCACGCAACTCTTCGTGCTGCAGATGGTGATCGTCGTGCTCGCCGTCAGCGGCACGGCTGTCGTGTGGGCCCAGCACACCCGCAGGCAGCTCGACTCGCAGTACCAGCAGCGGGCGCTGGCGATCGCCGAAGCGGTGGCGGGAATGCCACAGGTGCGTGCCGCCTTCGCCACGGGGGATCCGGCCGTCCTGCTGCAGCCGATCGCCGCGGGCGTCCAGCTGGAGACCGGGGCCGACTACGTCGTGATCGCCAACAGGGAGCAGAAGCGCTACGCCCACCCCAACCCCTCGCTCATCGGCAAGCAGCTGTCCACGGACGGCTCGGCCGTCCTGCGCACCGGCCAGAAGTGGGTCGGCGTCGAGACGGGCACGATCGGCACCACCGTGCGCGGCAAGGCCCCGATCTTCGACGAGTACGGCACCGTCATCGGGCTCGCCTCGGTCGGCGTGCTCGTGGAGCGGGTGGACGCGCAGGTCGGCTCGGTGCTGGCGCCGCTGCTGTGGACGGCGCTCGCCGTCCTGGTGGCGGGTTCGGCCGGCGCCGCGCTCATCGCCCGCCGGGTGCGCAGGCAGATCTTCGGCCTGGAGCCGGGCGAGATCGCCAAGCTCCTGGAGCAGCGCGAGGGCGTCCTGCACGGCGTGAAGGAGGGCGTGCTCGCGCTCGACATGCGGGGCCGGGTGACGCTGGTCAACGACGCCGCCCGCGAACTGCTCGGCGAGGTGGGCGACGACCTGACCCAGATGCCGGTCTCCGAGCGCATGCGCGACGTGCTCGGCGGCGCCGACCCGGGCGAGGACAGGATCGTGCTGCACGGCGAGCGTGTGCTGGTGCTCAACCGCACGCCCGTGTCCGTACGCGGCCGGCAGCGCGGCTGGGTCATCACCCTGCGCGACAGGACCGAGCTGGTCCGGCTGTCGCGCGAGCTGGAGTCGGCCAGCTCCACCACCGGGGCGCTGCGGGCCCAGGCCCACGAGTTCGCCAACCGCATGCACACCGTCGTCGGCCTGCTGGAGCTGGGCGAGCACGAGGCGGCGATCAGCTTCATCACCAGGACCACCCGCAACACCTACGCGACCGGCATCCGCGAGCGGGTCGCCGACCCCACGCTGGCCGCCCTGCTGCTGGCCAAGTCGGCGGAGGCCGCCGAGCGCGGCGCGACGCTCGTGCTCGCCGACGACACCTGCGTGCCGCAGGACGCGGTCGACGACCCGCAGGACGCCGTGCTCGTCGTCGGCAACCTGGTGGCCAACGCGCTCGACGCGCTCGACGGCGCGCCGGGCACGATCGAGGTGTCCGTCCGGGCCACGCAGGAGGGCCTGCGGGTGCGGGTCGGCGACTCCGGCCCCGGCATCACTCCCGACCTGGTCGACGAGGTCTTCAGGGAAGGGTTCACCACCAAGGCCGCCCGCTCGGGGCCGCGCGGGCTCGGCCTCGCCCTGACCAGGCAGGCGTGCCTGCGCAGGGGCGGCTGGGTGCGGGTCCACAACTCGGGAGGCGCCGTGTTCACGGCGCTGCTGCCATGACCGTCAGGGTGCTCGTCGTCGACGACGACTTCATGGTGGCCCGCATCCACAGCGGCTACGTGGAGAAGGTGGAGGGGTTCGAGGTCGTGGGCGCCGTCCACACCGGCGAGGCGGCGCTGGAGGCGGTGGCCGGGCACCACCCCGACCTGGTGCTGCTTGACATCTACCTGCCGGACATGTCGGGCCTCGAGGTGCTGAACCGGCTGCGCGGCGTCGACGTCCTCATGATCAGCGCGGCTCGCGACCTGCCGACGGTCAGGGCGGCGATGCGCGGCGGCGCGTTCAGCTATCTCATCAAACCGTTCACCGCCGCCGCGCTGGCCGAGCGGCTGGCCCAGTACGCCGACACGCGCAGGCAGCTCACCGCCATCGGCCCCGAGGTGCGCCAGGACGACATCGACCGCCTGTTCGGGGTGACGAAGACGCCGCTGCCCAAGGGCCTGTCGTCGGCGACCTGCGCGCTGGTGGCCGACGCGCTGCGCGAAGCGGGCGTCGACCTGTCGGCCAGCGAGGCCGCCACGCTGACGGGGCTGTCGAGAGTCAGCGCGCGCCGCTATCTGGAATACCTTTGTGCGGCGGGCAAGGCGGAGCTGCGTCCGCGGTACGGCACGGCGGGCCGTCCCGAGCACCGCTATCGCTGGATGTCCTGATTCAAGGTACATATCGCACCAGCAGTGCCTTAGTGTTTCCTGAGGAAAGGCAGCGGATTGGGAGGAGCTTGAGGCGTGGCGAACGCCCGACCGATGGACCCACCGACCGACCCGTTCGCCTCGGTGCCCACGCCCCCGCCGGGCGGCGGCAGGAAGCCGCGCGTCGGCGGGCTGCCGCCGGGAGTCTCGCCCGACATCTACGGCCCCACCGGCGGCCAGGCTCCGCCCTCCGCCGGATCAGGCGCGCTGCCTCCCGTCGCCCCGCCGCCACAGCCGTGGCCGATGGCCGACGGGCAGCACCACGAGCCCCCGCCCCCGCCGCCGCCCGTCTTCGGCCTGCAGGAGCGCCAGCCCTCCGCCGAGCCGCCGCCACCCCCTCCGCCGCCCAGGCGCCGCCGCGTGCTGCCCGCGATCGCCATCGCGGTGGTGGTGCTGCTGGCCCTGGCGTACGTCGTCCCCGCGGTGATCATGTCGGGGTCGGTCCTGCGCGGCACCGAGGTCGGCGGCGTCGACATCGGCGGGCTGACCGTGACCGAGGCCGCCGACAAGCTCCGTGACGAGCTGGCGCCCACGATCGAGCGGCCGCTCCAGGTCGAGGTGAACGGCCGCAAGGAGACCGTCCAGCCCGACGAGGCGGGCGTCGAGCTCGACGTCGTCGGCACGATCGAGCAGGCGCCGAGCGGCTTCCCCAGCCCGGTCGAGGTGTGGCGGGCGCTGACCGGCACCACGGCGATCGAGCCGAAGGTCACCGTCGAGTCGGCCCAGCTCTCCAGGACGGTCGAGGCGCTGGCCGCCAAGGTCGACCAGAAGGCGCGGGAGGGCAAGGTCGCCTTCAAGGGGCTCGAGCCCGTCACCGTCGCCCCCCGCGAAGGCCGCGTCCTCGACCAGGCCGCCGCCGCCAAGCTGATCAGCGCGGCCTTCCTCGGCCCGCGCAAGAGCGTGACGCTGCCCGTCGAGACCGACAAGCCCACGACCACGCCCGCCGCGGTCAAGGCCGCCGCGGCCACCGCGACCCGCGCCGTCTCCGGGCCGATCACCCTGACCAGGGACGGCAAGCAGGCGCAGATCCCCGCCGCCGTCATCGCCGCCAACCTCACCTTCGTCGCCGACGGGGAGGGCGGGCTCGAACCCCGCTTCGACGCGCGCGAGGCGATCGCCGGCATCGAGAGCCAGCTCGTCGACGCCGCGCAGGCCCCGCGCGACGCCACCTACGACGTGGTCGGCGGCAAGCTCAAGCTCGTCAAGGCCCGCAAGGGCAAGGGCGTCGACGACAAGAAGCTGGCCACGGACGTGGCCGAGGCGCTGAAGACAGGCGGCAGCCGTACGATCCCGGTCGAACTGGCGGTCGTCTCCCCGCGCCTGACCGACAGCGAGCTGCGCGCCATGGGCATCAAGGAGAAGGTCGGCTCCTTCACCACCCAGCATCCCTGCTGCGCCGCCCGGGTCACCAACATCCAGCTGATGGCCAGGACCCTCAACGGCTACATCGTCAAGCCCGGCGAGACCTTCTCCATCAACGGCATCGTCGGCGAGCGGACCGCGGCCAAGGGCTACGTGCCGGCCGGGCAGATCGTCGCCGGCAAGATGGAGGACGGCGTCGGCGGCGGCGTCTCGCAGTTCGCCACCACGATGTACAACGCCGCCTACTTCGGCGGGTTCCAGGACGTCGAGCACCTGGCCCACATGTACTGGATCTCCCGCTACCCCGCCGGGCGCGAGGCGACGGTCTTCTGGCCCAGCGTGGACCTGAAGTGGAAGAACGACTCCGAGTACGGCGTGCTGGTGAAGACCTCCTACACCGGCACCTCGATCACCGTGGACCTGTGGAGCACCAAGCGGTACGACAAGGTCGAGTCGATCTCCTCGCCGAAGCGCGCCTTCGTCGCCGCCACGGCCAAGGAGGACGACAGCCCCGGCTGCACACCGCAGGATCCGCACGACGGGTTCACCGTCGACGTCACCCGGGTGATCACCAAGAACGGGGCCGAGGTCAAGCGGGAGACGAAGACCACCGTCTACCGCATGGGCCCGAAGGTCACCTGCGTGAAGCCCGCCTCGGACGACACGGAGTGACGCCGCTCAGCTCAGCGGCACCGACAGGATCCGGTCGTCGCCGTCGCGCGGGTCGCCCCTGCCGTCGTGGTTGCTCGTGCCCACCCACAGGGTGCCGTCCGGCGCCGTGGTGACCGCCCGCAGCCTGCCGTAGGTGTCGTCGAAGTGGGCCACGGGCGTGCCCGCCGAGCCGTCCTGGCCCAGCGGCACCTGCCACAGCCGCCTGCCCTGGAGCGCGCCCACCCACAGCGAGCCCTTCGCGTAGGCCATGCCCGAGGGGGACGCCTCCGAGGTGCTCCAGGTGACGATGGGGTTGATGAAGGCCGGATCGGAGCCGACGCCCTCCACCTCGGGCCAGCCGTAGTTGCCGCCGGCCTTGACCAGGTTCACCTCGTCGTAGGACTGGGCGCCGAACTCCGAGGCGTACAGGCGGCCGGCCGGGTCCCACGCCAGGCCCTGCACGTTGCGGTGACCGTAGCTGTAGACCAGGGTGCCGAACGGGTTGCCGGGGGCGGGCGCGCCGTCCTCGGTCATGCGCAGGATCTTGCCGCCGAGCGAGTCGCGGTCCTGCGACAGCCGCCGGTCGCCGGTCTCTCCCGTGGTGGCGTACAGGAAGCCGTCGGGGCCGAAGGCGAGCCTGCCGCCGTCGTGGATGCCGCCCTTCGGGATGCCGTCGACGATCACCTTGGCGTCGGTGAGCCGGTCGCCGGTGAGGCGATAGCGGACGATCCTGTTGTCCTCGGCCGCGGTGAAGTAGAGGAAGACCCGCTCGCCCTTCACCGCCACGCCCATGAGCCCGCCCTCGCCGTCGGGTTCCACCCCCTCGATCCGGTCCAGCGAGGTGACCCCGCCCGCCGCCGTCACGCGCAGCAGCCTGGCGCGGTCGCGCTCGGTGACCAGCGCGTCGCCGCCCTCCAGGAACGCGATCGCCCACGGCACCCGCAGGTTTCGCGCGATCGTGCGGGGTTCGCCGGGCGTGGCCGACGGCGTGGCCGTGCCGGCCGGGCGCGCGCCGGCGCCGACCTCGGCCGGCGCCGCCGCGCATCCCGCGGCGAGTGCCATGACGATCATGATCTGGCAGATGGACCTCATGTGCCCCATACTCGTGCCTTCCCCATAAAGTTCCGCGTATGAAGATCTGGGTGCCGTCCGAAGAAGCCGCAGGAGTGCTGGCCGATCTGCCCGATGTCGAATGCGTCGTCCACGACGGCCGCGGGCCCGTCCCCGACGGGGCCGACGAGGTCGAGGTGTGGATCCCGCCGCTGATCCCCGTGCCGGACACCCCCGGGCTCATGGCCAGCATGAAGCGGCTGCGGCTGGTGCAGACCGTGACGGCGGGCGTGGACCCTTACCAGCCGTACCTGCCCCAGGGCGTCACGCTGTGCAACGCCCGCGGCGTGCACGACGCCGGCACGGCCGAGTGGGCGGTCGGGGCGATGATCGCGGCGCTGCGCGACTTCCCCGCCTTCGCCGACGCCCAGCGCAGGGGCGAGTGGACCTACCACCACACCGGGGTGCTGGCCGACGCCCGCGTGCTGATCGTCGGCTACGGATCCATCGGGGCGGCGCTCGAGCGCAGGCTCGCCGGGTTCGAGGTCGAGATCGTCAGGGTGGCCAGGACGGCCCGCGAGGGCATCCACGCCATGGAGGATCTGGACGCCCTCCTTCCCGAGGCCGACGTCGTGGTGCTGCTCGTCCCCGCGACGCCCGTCACCACGGGCATGGTCGACGCCGGCTTCCTGGCCCGCATGAAGGACGGGGCGCTGCTCGTCAACGCCGCCAGGGGCACAGTCGTCGACACCGGCGCGCTGGTCGCCGAGCTCGTCTCCGGACGGCTGAGGGCCGCGCTCGACGTGACCGACCCCGAGCCGCTGCCCGAGGGGCACCCGCTCTGGAACGCGCCAGGGGTGTTCATCACACCGCACGTGGCGGGCAGCACGCCCGCCTCCACGCGCCGCGCGCTGCGGCTGATCCGCTCCCAGCTGCTGCGATACCTGGCGGGCGAGCCGTTGAAGAACGTCATCACGGAGTCGTACTGACAAAGGGAATCCCGAACGTGTCTGCGTCGTGACCTTCGGTGCGTACGGTGGTCGTCATCGATGATTCCACGACAGCCATCCATGACCCGTTGTCAAGGCGATCTTCGGAGCAAAGTGGTCCTCATGGTTATCAGATCGGTGACGACTCCCCGGTTGTCGCCCCCCGCGCGCCCGCGAGAGCACACACTGGCGATGTGCGACTGCCGGACTCCGGCAGTCACGTGAGCTGACTTGACACGGGATGGGCAACGACATTGATCCGCTGGCGTGATCCACGGGCGCCGCTGGCCGCCGCAGCCGCGACAGGCGTGGCGGGGCTGGCCGCCGCCCTCGTCGCGGGCGCGCCGGCCCTGGCGACCGCCGCGGTCGCGGGAGGGCTGGCCGCGCTGCTGGCCGCCGTCTCGCTGCTGGTCGCCTCGGTGAAGATGGCGCCCCAGCACCGCACCACGGCGCGCTGGCTGGGCTCGGCGGCCGTGGTCTGGCTGCTCGGCGTGGTGCTGCGCCCCGTCGCGGGCTCCAGCCTGGCGGTCAACTTCTCCGATCTGCTCATGCTCGTCGCCACCGTGCTGCTCGCGGGGGGGTGCGTGCTGTCCGCCGGCAGGCAGATGCGGCCCCAGGTCGTGCTGAGACAGCTGACCGACGCCTACCTGTGCGCGGCCGCGCTCTTCCTGATCAGCTGGGCGGTCGCGCTCCGACCGCTCTACGTCGACGTCGGCGACTCGTCGACGTTCATGATCACGCTGTTGCCCGCGCTGATCGGCCTGCTGCTGACCTGCGCGGTGGGGCCCGTGGTCATCACCGCGAGGTCCCCGCTCTGGCCGCTCGGCCTCGCCGGCCTGGCCGTGCTGGCCGCCGCGACCATCGGTGAGCTGGCGGCAGCCGTCGCCAGGCTCGGCGGCGTCGAGCCGCCCCGGTGGAGCCTCCTGCTCGCCCCCGTCGCCTTCCTGCTGCTGGCCGCGCTGCCGTGGAGCGGCAGGAGGTCGCGGATCGTCGAGGCGGGCGACGAGGCCGCGAAGGCGCCGACCGGCCAGGTCACCGCCACGCTGCTGGCCGCCGTGCCGCTGTGCCTGGTCGTGATCGCCGCGATCGCCATGCTGCTCAACCTCAAGGGCCCGCCCGTGACCGGCGTCGCCGTCATCGCCGTCTCCGCGGTGGTGATCCTGGTGGTGCGCGTCTTCGTGCTCATCGGCGCCACCGCCCGCATGCGCCATCTCGTCGCGCTCGGCGAGCGCCAGCTCCGCGAGCTGGCCGAGAGCACCGGCGACGTGGTCCTGCTGTGCGACTACGAAGGCGTCGTGCGCGAGATGGGCGCGGGCGTCGAGGCCATCTACGGCTACCAGGCCGACGACCTGGTGGGCGGCTCGATCTTCGACTACATCCACCCCGAGGACGTGCCCGGCATCCAGCTGGCCCTGCGCCAGATGGACCTCGACGACGACCAGGCGGCACCGGGCGCCTGCCTGATCGCCTGCCGGGTGCGCGCCGCCGACGGCACCTGGCGGCCCACCGAGTCCGTGGCCACCCGCCACGTGCGCGGCCAGGACCTGCTGCTGATCACCACCCGCGACATCAGCGACGAGGAGGCACTGCGCAACCAGGTCGCGCACCTGACCTTCCACGACGGCGTCACCGGGCTGCCCAACCGCTCCTACTTCGAGGAGCGCACCCGCGAGGTGCTCGAGGGCAGGCAGGCGGGCCGCACCGCGGTGATCTTCCTCGACCTCGACGGGTTCACCTCGGTCAACGACTCGGTGGGGCACGCCAGCGGCGACTACCTCCTGGGGCAGGCGGCGCGCCGCCTGCGCGGTGCCGTACGGCCCGACGACACGCTGGCGCGCTGGGGCGGCGACGAGTTCGCCGTGCTGGTCGAGACGGGGCCCGAGGCCGCGCAGGTCGCGGTCGACGTGGCCGAGCGGCTGGTGCGGGCGGTCTCGCAGGAGCCGTTCAGGGTGGCCGACCGCGACGTGGCGCTGACCGCCAGCGTCGGCGTGGCCTTCGCCGAGGACGGCCTGCCGGCGGGCGACCTGATCCGCAACGCCGACGTGGCGATGGCCAGGGCCAAGGAGCTCGGCGGGCGCAGGGTCGAGGTGTTCGCCGCGCACATGCACGCCGACGTGGTGCGCAGGCTCGAGCTGGCCGCCGACCTGCACCGGGCGCTGGTCGAAGAGCAGTTCGCCATCGAGTACCAGCCCGTCGTCGACCTGGCCACCTCCAGGGTGACCGCCGTCGAGGCGCTGGTGCGGTGGTGGCGCGGATCGGTGTTCGTGCCGCCGGAGCAGTTCCTCGGCCCCGCCGAGGACACCGGGCTCATCGTGCCGCTGAGCGAGTGGATCCTGCGCGAGGCCTGCCGCGAGGTGGCCGCCTGGCGCGCCTCCTCGTGGGACATCGGCCTGTCGCTCAACCTGTCGGCCCGGCAGATCACCGCGCCGCGTTTCGTCGAGACCATCTCCGAGGCGCTGGAGGAGAGCGGCCTGCCCGCCTCCGCGCTCACCCTCGAGGTGATCGAGGAGATGCTGGTCGAGGACGCCGAGGAGACCATCAGCAGGCTGTCGGAGCTGCGCGCCCTCGGCGTACGGCTGGCCATCGACGACTTCGGCACCGGCTACGCCTCGCTGGCCTTCCTGCGCCAACTCCCGGTCGACATGATCAAGATAGACCCGTCGTTCGTCTCCGGCCTCGGCCGCGACGAGACGCTGGCGCTGCTCACCCGCACCATCGTCCGGCTCGGCCACGACCTCGGGCTGATCGTCGTGGCCGAGGGCATCGAGCGGCCCGAGCAGCTGGAGCTGCTCAGGGAGATGGGCTGCACCCGAGGTCAGGGCTACCTCGTGGCCCGGCCCATGGCGGCACGCGGGGTCGACTCGCTCATGCGTACCAATCTCACAAGTCTCGGATCGTGAGACGCGCGTTCCACCAAATTGACACAGCAGCCCTAGGAGCGGCTATCGTGTGTTCCATGCTTCGCAGTGAGATTCTCGTAGTACTTCGCCGGCGCGCAGGCCGTTAGCGAAGCACGTCGACCTGCGCGCCGCCCCAGCCCCGCACCCCCCGTGCGGGCCGGGGCATTTTTTATGTCCTCAATGCTCAACGCCACGCAAGGAACGAGCGATGACCGAACGGATGACAGGTGCACAAGCCCTCGTGAGGGCGCTGGAGCACGTCGGAGTCGACACCGTGTTCGGGATCCCTGGCGGCGCCATCCTTCCCGCCTACGATCCCCTCTACGACTCGACCAAGGTCCGTCACGTGCTTGTACGGCACGAGCAGGGCGCGGGTCACGCCGCCGAAGGCTACGCCCAGGCGACGGGCAGGGTCGGGGTGTGCATGGCGACCAGCGGTCCTGGCGCGACGAACCTGGTGACGCCCATCGCCGACGCCTACATGGACTCGGTGCCCATCGTGGCGATCACCGGCCAGGTCGCCAGCAGCATGATCGGCACGGACGCCTTCCAGGAGGCGGACATCTCCGGCATCACCATGCCGATCACCAAGCACAGCTTCCTGGTCACCGACGCGGCCGACATCGCCCGCACGGTCATGGAGGCGTTCCACATCGCCTCCACCGGACGCCCCGGGCCGGTCCTGGTCGACATCTCGAAG
This sequence comes from Nonomuraea sp. NPDC003804, assembly GCF_040610675.1. NCBI lineage: Bacteria > Bacillati > Actinomycetota > Actinomycetes > Streptosporangiales > Streptosporangiaceae > Nonomuraea > Nonomuraea sp. NPDC003804. Next base: position 82,724 of record NZ_JBEXMT010000011.1, on the reverse strand, counting down.
GACGCGCTGCAGGCCGAGACCACCTTCGTCTGGCCGCCGGTCATGCAGCTGCCCGGCTACCGCCCGGTGACCAGGCCGCACTCCAAGCAGATCCGTGAGGCGGCCAAGCTCATCGCCGAGTCCAAGCGGCCCGTCCTCTACGTCGGCGGCGGCGTCCACAAGGCGGGCGCCTCGGCCGAGTTGCTGCGGCTGGCCGAGCTGACCGGCATCCCCGTCGTCACCACGCTGATGGCGCGCGGCACCTTCCCCGACAGCCACCCGCAGCACATGGGCATGCCCGGCATGCACGGCAGCGTGTCGGCGGTCGGCGCGCTGCAGCAGTCCGACCTCATCATCGGCCTGGGCGTGCGCTTCGACGACCGGGTCACCGGACAGCTGTCCACCTTCGCGCCCCACGCCAAGGTCGTCCACGCCGACATCGACCCCGCGGAGATCTCCAAGAACCGCCACGCGGACGTGCCGATCGTCGGCGACTGCCGCGAGGTCATCACCGAGATGATCGCGGCCGTCGAGGCGGAGAACCGCAAGGGCGACTACACCGACTGGTGGAAGACGCTCAACGGCTACAAGACGACCTACCCGCTCGGCTACGAGGAGTTCGCCGACGGCTCGCTGGCGCCGCAGTACGTCATGGAACGGCTGAGCGCGCTCGCCGACTCCGACACCTACTTCGTCGCGGGCGTCGGCCAGCACCAGATGTGGGCCGCGCAGTTCATCGACTACGAGCAGCCCGGCCGGTTCATCAACTCGGGCGGCCTGGGCACCATGGGCTTCGCCGTCCCGGCGGCCATGGGCGCCAAGATGGGCCGCCCGGAGGCGACGGTCTGGGCGGTCGACGGCGACGGCTGCTTCCAGATGACCAACCAGGAGCTGGCCACCTGCGCGATCGAGGGCGTGCCCATCAAGATCGCGGTCATCAACAACGGCAACCTCGGCATGGTCAGGCAGTGGCAGACGCTGTTCTACGACCAGCGCTACTCCAACACCGACCTGCAGACGAAACTCCGGATCCCCGACTTCGTCAAGCTGGCCGAGGCCTATGGTTGTGTGGGTCTGCGGTGCGAGCGGCCGGAGGACGTCGACACCGTCATCAAGGAGGCCATGGAGATCAACGACCGTCCGGTGGTCGTCGACTTCGTGGTCCACCAGGACGCCATGGTGTGGCCGATGGTCGCGGCGGGCACCAGCAACGACGACATCAAGATCGCCCGGGACATGGCGCCGACGTGGGAGAACGAGGAATGAGCAGGCACACGCTGTCGGTGCTGGTGGAGAACAAGCCGGGCGTCCTGGCCCGCGTGTCCTCCCTGTTCAGCAGGCGCGGCTTCAACATCGACTCGCTGGCGGTCGGGCCGACCGAGCACTCCGACATCTCGCGCATGACCATCGTGGTCAGCGTCGAGGAGCTCCCGCTGGAGCAGGTCACCAAGCAGCTCAACAAGCTGGTGAACATCCTCAAGATCGTCGAGCTCGACAGCTCCCAGTCGGTCCAGCGCGAACTCATGCTGATCAAGGTCAAGGCCGACGCCGAGACCAGGTCGCACGTTCTCGAGCTGGTCCAGCTGTTCAGGGCCCGCTGCGTCGACGTCGCGTCCGACGCGGTGACCATCGAGGTCACCGGCACCCCGGACAAGCTCGAGGCCTTCATCAAGGTGCTGGAGCCGTTCGGCATCAAGGAGCTTGTCCAGTCGGGCATGGTGGCCATCGGCCGCGGCGCCCGTTCCATCACCGACCGGTCCCTCAGGGCACTGGACCGTACCGCCTGAAAGGTTTATGTAAGTGACCGAGATCTTCTACGACGACCAGGCCGACCTGTCGATCATCCAGGGCCGGGTCGTGGCCGTCATCGGGTACGGCAGCCAGGGCCACGCCCACGCCCTCTCCCTGCGTGACTCCGGCGTCGACGTCCGCGTGGGCCTGCCCGAGACCTCCAAGAGCAGGGACCTGGCCGCGGCCGAGGGCCTGCGCGTGGTCACCCCCGCCGAGGCGGCCGCCGAGGCCGACCTCATCATGATCCTCGCGCCGGACCACCTCCAGCGCGGCATCTACGAGAACGACATCAAGCCGAACCTGCAGGAGGGCGACGCGCTCTTCTTCGGCCACGGCCTCAACATCCGCTACGGCCTCATCGAGGCGCCCGAGGGTGTCGACGTCGCCATGGTCGCCCCCAAGGGCCCCGGCCACCTCGTGCGCCGCCAGTACCAGGCGGGCCGCGGCGTGCCGTGCCTCGTCGCGGTGGAGAAGGACGCCTCAGGCAAGACCCTCGACCTGGCGCTGTCCTACGCCAAGGGCATCGGCGGCACCCGTGCGGGCGCGCTGAAGACGACCTTCACCGAGGAGACCGAGACCGACCTGTTCGGCGAGCAGGCCGTCCTCTGCGGTGGCGTGTCCGAGCTGATCAAGGCGGGCTTCGAGACGCTGATCGAGGCCGGGTACCAGCCCGAGGTCGCCTACTTCGAGTGCCTCCACGAGATGAAGCTGATCGTCGACCTCATGTACGAGGGCGGCGTCTCCAAGATGTACTGGTCGGTGTCCGACACCGCCGAGTACGGCGGCTACACCCGCGGCCCGCGCGTGGTCACCGAGGAGACCAAGAAGGAGATGAAGCGCATCCTGGCCGAGATCCAGGACGGCACCTTCGCCCGGCAGCTGGTCGAGGAGTTCGACGGCGGCCAGAAGGAGTTCACGCGCTTCCGCGACGAGCTGGCCGAGCACCCGATCGAGAAGACGGGCGCCAAGCTGCGTCCGATGATGAGCTGGCTCAAGTCCGAGGGCTGACCCGCTCCCGGGCGTCCCTGACCGGGACGCCCGGGCGGCGTCGCGCCCCTCACGGGGAAGCGGCACCGACGAGGGCCGCATCGCCCTCCGCCCGGTCGCAGGTACCTGCTCTGTCGCCGGTTCCTGCTCTGTCGGCGGTACCTGTCCTGTCGCCGGTACGGCAGGCCCGCCCACGCGCCTCCGCGGTCACCGGCCGGCCTCCGTCCAGGGGACGCTCCTCGAGCGCGCGGGGCCGCTCGCCGTCACGGACCCCGCCCCCTCCTTCCACCAGCCGCCAGGTCAGCACGGCCGCGCCCAGCGCGAACACCACCAGCAGGGCCAGCCCCGCGCGCGCCGCGCCCGTCCAGTCGCCGGCGTCGAGCACGCCGAAGAACACCAGGCCGGTCGCCGTCACCCCGAGCACGCCGCCCACCTCCTGGACGGTTCCCAGCACACCGGCCGCCGCGCCCGCGTGCGCCTGCCGTACCGATGCCAGGACCGCCGACAGCAGCGGCGACATCACCAGGCCCATCCCCGCGCCCGCCAGGAAGAGCCCGGGAAGCAGCGCGCCCGCCGGTCCGCCGAGCGCGTGGACGTTCCACAGCAGTCCCGCGGCGAGGGTGAGCGCGCCCGCCACGGGCAACCGCCTGCCCTGCCGCGCGCCCATGCCGCGCCTGGAGCACAGCGACGCGGCGAAGAATCCCGCGTTGACCGCTGTGAACAGCGCGCCCGACGCCATCGGGGTCAGGCCCCTGCCGTCCTGCAGGTAGAGGGCGAGCAGGAACGACAGGCCGGAGGAGCCGCCGAACAGGAGCGCCACGGCGCCCAGCCCCGGCACGAACCCGCGCTCGCGGAAGACGCTCAGGTCGAGCAGGGGGTTCGCGAGCCGCTTCTGCCTGGCGACGAACGCCGCCATGAGGGGGAGCGAGGCGGCGAGGCAGGCCCATGACCAGGCCGGCCAGCCGGCTTCCTGGCCGTGGGCGAGCGGGAAGACGACGGCCACCAGGCCCGCGGCCACCAGTGCCGCCCCCAGCAGATCGAGCCTGCGCCGCTCCGGCCTGCGGTGGTCCGGGGGCGCGGCGGGTGGGCCGGGCAGGAGACGGCGGGCGCGGGCCAGGGCGAGCAGGCCGATCGGGACGTTGACCAGGAAGCAGCCGCGCCACCCGAGCCCCGCCACGTCCGCCGCGATCAGCGCGCCGCCGATGACCTGGCCGCCGACGCCCGCGAGGCCGACCGCGGTGCCGTACCAGCCGAACGCCTTCGCCCCGTCGGCGCCCTGGTAGAGCGTCCTCATCAGGGTCAGCACCTGCGGCGCCATCAGCGCCGCCGCGCCGCCCTGCGCGATCCGCGACGCCACCAGGAACGCCGGGTCGGGGGCCGCGCCGCAGGCGGCCGAGGCCAGCGTGAACAGGGCGAGGCCGGCGAGGAAGACCCGGCGGGGGCCGTGGAGGTCGCCGAGTCGTCCCGCGATGATCACGCCGGCCGCGTACGCCAGGCCGTAGCCCGCGATCACCAGCTGGGTCGCGGACTCGCCGGCGCCGAGGTCGGCGCGGATGGCGGGCAGCGCGACGTTGGCGATGAAGAAGTCGAGGGTCGTGACGAACGCGGCCACGAGCAGGACGGGCAGCGCCCTCCACCTGGTGCCGCTCATGGACGGACCGCGACCTGGTCGAGGCCGTCGACGGCGGGCGGGCTGGGGACGTGCGGGCGGCAGGTGCCGCATGCCTTCCTGGGGCGGTTCATGGGGATCAGCCTGGCGAGGGCGGGTTATGGAAGCCTTACGGTGATCCCGTAGCCGCCCCGAAATCGTCGGTGGCGCTTGTTAGCTTGAGCGGCATGCGATTCGGGGTGCTCGGCCCGCTGGCGGTCTGGTCGACGGAGGGGCGTTCGCTGCGCATACCCGAGGCGAAGGTCCGGGCCCTGCTCGCCGACCTGCTCGCGCACGCGGGCCGGCCGGTCCCGGCCGACCGCCTGATCGACGACCTGTGGGGTGACCGGCCGCCGGGCAAGCCGGCGGCGGCGCTGCGGGTCAAGGTGTCCCAGCTGCGCAGGGTGCTGGAGGAGGCGGAGCGGGACGGCAGGCGGCGGCTGGCCTTCGCCCCCTCGGGCTACGCGCTGCGCGTGGAGCAGGGCGCGCTCGACGCCGACCGGTTCGAGGCGCTCGCCGGGAAGGCCCGCGCGAGCGACGACCCCGCCACCAAGGTCGCGCTGCTGGCCGACGCGCTGGCGTTGTGGCGCGGCGAGCCGTTCGCCGACGTCGCCGACGAGGAGTTCGTCCGGCCGGTGCGCGCCCGCCTGGCCGAGCAGCGGCTGGTGGCGATCGAGGAGCAGGCCGAGGCGAGGCTCGCCCTCGGCGAGCACGCCCAGCTCGCGGCCGAGCTGGCCGACCTGGTGGCCGAGCACCCGCTCCGCGAGCGGCTGCGGGCCGTCCACCTGCGCGCCCTCTACGGCGCGGGCCGGCAGAGCGAGGCGCTCGACGGCTACGCCGGGCTGCGCACCCTGCTGGCCGAGGAGCTCGGCCTCGATCCCGGGCCGGAGCTGGCGGCGCTCCACCAGGCGATGCTCGAACAGGACCCCGCGCTCGACGCCCCGCCCGCCACCACTCCCACCAACCTGCCCGTGCCCATGACCGGCCTGATCGGCAGGGAGGGCGCCACGGCCGAGGTGCGGTCGCTGGTCGAGTCCCACCGGCTGGTCACGCTCACCGGGCCGGGCGGGGTCGGCAAGACCCGGCTCGCGCTGGAGGTGGCCGCGCAGCTCGAAGGAGCGCACCCCGACGGGGTGTGGCTGGTCGAGCTGGCTGCCCGACCCGCCACCGGCGGGGTCGTCGACGCCATCGCGGCGGCGATGGGCGTCCGTGACGACAGGGCGGCGGGCAAGCGGGGCGCCGACGCCACCGAGCGGCTGGCCGACGTGCTGCGTGCCAAACGCGTGCTGCTCCTGCTCGACAACTGCGAGCACGTCGTCGACCAGGTCGCCGCCGTCGCCGAGAGACTGCTGCGGTCGGCGCCCGCGCTACGCGTCCTGGCCACCAGCCAGGAGGCGCTGGCCATCGACGGGGAGCGGCTGTGGGCCGTCCAGCCGCTCGACCTGCCCTCGGGCACGGGCGACCCCGCCGCCTCCAGCGCCGTGCGGCTCTTCGCGGCGCGGGCGACCGCGGCCGCGCCGGGGTTCGTCCTCGACGAGCGCAACGCGGAGGCGGTCGCGGCCGTCTGCCGCCGCCTCGACGGGCTGCCGCTCGCGCTGGAGCTGGCCGCCTCACGCATGCGCGTGCTCAGCCCGGCCCAGCTCGCCGATCGGCTCGACGACCGGTTCCGCCTGCTCGGCGCGGGCAGGCGGGGCGCCCCTGCCAGGCAGCAGACCCTGCGCGCGATGATCGACTGGAGCTGGGAGCTGCTCACGGAGGCCGAGCGGGTCGTGCTGCGCCGCCTGGCCGTCCATGCCGACGGCTGCACGCTGGAGGCCGCCGAGGCGGTGTGCTCAGGGGAGGGCGTGCACCCGGCCGACGTGCTCGACCTGCTGGCCAGGCTCGTCGACCGCTCGCTCGTCGTCACCGTGACGACGCCGCTGGGCACCCGCTACCGCCTGCTGGAGTCGGTGGCCGCCTACTGCCTCGAACGGATGGAGGAGGCGGCCGAGCTCGCATGCGTGCGGCGCCGCCACGCCCACCACTACCTCGCCCTCGCCGAGGAGAGCGGCCGGCGGGCCGCGGGGCGGTCGCGGTGGCTGGCGGCCATCGACGCCGAGAGCGCCAACCTGCGCGCCGCGCTCGACACCGCGGCCCGCCAGGGCGCGGCGGAGCTCGCGTTGCGCCTGGCCAACGCCATGGCTCTGCATTTCCTGATGCGCTGCCGCTTCGACGAGGGGCGCAGGGCGCTGGCTCTGGCGCGGTCCGTCGAGGGTGCGGCCGACCCGGTCCTCAGGGCGCTGGCCGAGATCCTGGAAGCGGGCCTGACGCTGCGCCTGGGGGTCGCCGTCGATCTGAGGGGGCGGGTGGAGGCCGCGCTCGCCGTGCTGGAAGCGGCGGGAGATCTCCACCTGCTGGCCAGAGCCCAGTGGTTCCTCGGGTTCAGCATGTGGGGCCACGGTGTCCAGCTCCGCAGCGAGGAGCTGATCGCCAGGTCTCTGGCGGTGTGCGAGACGGTCGGCGACCGGTGGGGCACGGCGGCCGGGCTGGTCGCCCGTGCCCTCCACGCCATGATGAGGGGCGACCTCCCCGGTGCCGAGCGGGACGGCGAGCGCAGCGCGGAGCTGTTCGAGGAGCTCGGCGATCACTGGGGGATCCTGCAGACGGTCGAGCCGCTGGCGACGCTCGCGGAGATCGACGGCGACTACGAGCGGGCCGCGGCGCTTCACTCCCGTGGCCTGGCCATGGCCGAGGAGCTGGAGCTGGGGTTCGAGGTCTCCAGGTACACGGCGGGGCTGGGCCGCATCGCGCTGCTGCGGGGCGACTACGCCAGGGCTGACGAGCTGCACGAACGGGCCAGGCGGCTCGCGGTGACGCAGGCGCACCCCTACGCCGAGCAGTTCGCCGAGATCGGGCTCGCGCTCAGCGCCCGGCGGCAGGGCCGGCTCGACACCGCGGAGAAGCACCTGCGCACCTCGCTCGACTGGATCAGGAAAGCGGGGGAGTCGGGCTCGGCCCTGCTGCTGGCGGAGCTGGGCTTCATCGCCGAGCTGCGGGGAGATGCCGAGCTGGCCACGTCGCTGCACCGCGAGAGCCATGCCCATGCCAGCGCCATCGCCGATCCCCGGGCGATCGCGCTGGCGCTGGAGGGAATGGCGGGCGCGGTGTCGCTGAGCGGCGATCACCGGCGTGCCGCCAGGCTGCTCGGGGCGGCCGCGGCGGCCAGGGAGTCGGTGGGGCGGCCGCTGCCGCAGGCCGAACGCGGCGACGTCGACCGGATCACGGCGCGGGTGGTGGCAGCGCTGGACGAGGAGCCTTTCCTGGCCGAGTTCCGGGCGGGCGCCGGCGACCCGGTCCCGGTGTGAGCCGCGGGACCTCGGCGGGTCCCGGAGGCGGGCATCGGGCGAGGCAACGGCGCGGGCCCGCCTGCCGCTCCCTTGTGAGCCGCCGGATCTGGGCGGTTCCGGAGTCGGGCGTTTGGACAACGGAACGGCGCGGGCCCGCCTGCCGCTCCCTTGTGCGGAGGAGGAGCGGCGGCGGGCCCGCTGGGAGGCGTCGGGCGGGGTGATGGGTTGACCCGACGCACGTGAGGGAAATCAGTGGCGGGCGAAGACCTGGGTCCAGTGCGGGCCCTTCGCGTCGTGCCCGACACCGATGTGGGTGTAGTTGCAGTTCATGATGTTCGCGCGGTGCCCAGGGCTGTTCATCCAGCCCCGAACCACGTCGGCGGCGGTGCGCTGGCCCATGGCGATGTTCTCTCCCCAGGCGCTGACGGGGGAGAAGCCCGAGGCCTTGATGCGGTCGCCGGGGCCGCGGCCGTCGGGTGAGGTGTGGCTGAAGTAGCCCTTGGCCGCCATGTCCGCCGAGTGGCCCTCGGCCGCGGCGCGCAGCTGCGGGTCGTGGGTGAGCGGCTTGCAGCCGCCGGAGGCGCGCTCCGCGTTGGTGAGCTTGACGACCTCGTCCTCGATGGTCGTGCCGCCACCGGTCGGCGTGCTCGTCGGGGTCGCCGTCGCCGTCGCCGTCGCCGTCGCCGTGGCGGTCGGGCTGGCGGTCGGGCTGGCGGTCGGGGTGGTGCTCGGGCTCCCGGTGGGCGACGGCGCGGGCGTCGGGGTGGTGTCGCACGAGATCGAGGCGACGCCGGAGCGGTGCGAGTTGCCCCGGTAGTCGGTCGCGGTCACGTAGAGGCGGCGCGGCACGTCGCTGCAGCGGATCCCGGCCACGACGCTGCCGTTGGTGACGAGCTGCGAACCGCTCTTGACCAGGCGGTCCGGTCCCGGGCGCACCTCGATGACGCGGACCCGCAGGCGCGCCTGGTCGTCGCAGCCGGTCCGGGCGGCGCCGCCCCTGACGGTGCCGGTGGTGTCGAGGTATGGCTTGGCCGCGACCACGCGGCAGGAGTTCTTCGGCTGGGTCTCCGCATACGCGGCGGTGACCGACGTGCTCAATGCCGCCAGACTTCCGAGGCAGGCGAGTGCCTGGAGCTGTCTGCGCACGTTGTCCTCCGTTGGGGTTAGACACTGGGTCGATGACGCATTCTGGTGTGACTGAAACGAAATGTCACGAAAAAACCACGAAAATCTGGGGCTCCATGTGTCCCTTTCGTAACAAAGATCTCTTGTGTCCGCGGTAAACCATGTGCCCGACCTGCGCGTCTGCGTCTCTTCGATCTCTGCGCCACCAGATGTGATGTGAAACATGTCGAGTGCCGGATTCCGCCTAGCCAAAACCGCTGATCAGCCGCGGTCCGCCTCGATCGCCCCTCGCCCTTCCACGCCGATCTCATGCCGGAACCCCGGGTACGCCGAACGGCCCCGCCTCTCCCGCCCGCCCCCGAGATGAGGGGCGGAGGGGAGGAGCAGGGCCGAGAGGGGCAGGGCGGCGGTCACGAGCTGCGGCGGTAGTGGGCGGCGACCACGGAGATCCAGAGCATCGCGGTGATGGCCCCGACGGCCAGGGTGAGGGATCCGGCCGTGCCCCCGCTCATCGCCCAGCCGTTGCCGAGCAGGAGGGCGGTGCCGGCGACGCGGGAGGCGACGGCGCGGCCGCGGTCGCCGGCCCGGCTGAAGTGGCGGCCCAGGATGTAGCAGGCGGCGATCAGGGCGGCGAAGGCGATCGATCCGGCGGCCATGTGGCCGTAGCCGTGCCAGCTGATCGTCTGCGGCATGCCGTACGGGGTGCCGGTGGGGAAGCCGTCGCCCGGGTCCATGACCAGGACGCCGGCGGCCATCATGCCGATGCCGTTGAGGCGGACCAGCCGCGGCACCCACGTCCCGCCGGGGGCGCCGTGCATCGCACGGCGCAGGCCGGACGCGCCCACGACGGTCAGCACACCCGCGACCAGGAAGTTGGCGATCTGCAGCCAGCCGAGTGAGCCGTTGGCCAGCGCGCTCAACGGGTGGCGGGTCAGGTCGAAGCCCTCGCGGGTGGCGGCCTGCAGGAGTGAGACCGTCGCCCACAGCGGCGCGGCCACGGTCGCGCAGGTGAGCAGGGCGCGGGTGGTGGCGGCGGGGCCGGCGGTGGCGGTGGGGAGCTGGATGGCGGTCATGTCCGGTGCCTTTCTCGGTGTCGGTTCTCATCCAGACGTCGATCCAGCGATGTGACAGGGAATGCGGGTGTTCCCTGTTGCTAGGGTGGTACGACGCGTAGGCAGTGACACGTGAACACGAGGAGGCAGGCCCATGCGCTACCTGATGATGTCCAAGGCTTCTGACACGCCCCCTGACGAGACCCTCTACGTCGAGATGGCCGCGTTCGTCGAGGAGCTGACCGCGGCGGGCATCCTGCTGGCCACCGGCGGCCTCGAGCCCGGCGGCATCCGCGTGACGTCCACCGGAGACGAGATCACCGTGACCGACGGGCCGTTCGCCGAGGCGAAGGAGGCCGTGGCCGGGTTCGCGCTGGTGGAGGTGCGCTCGAAGGAGGAGGCGATCGAGCTGACCCGCCGCTTCCGCAAGATCGTCGGAGACGGCGAGAGCGTCATCCAGCAGGTCTTCGGGGCCTGATCCGCTGCCGGCATGTCCACGACGGACGCCCATCGCAGCGTCGACGCGGTCTGGAAGCTGGAATCGGCGCGGATCATCGCCGCGCTCGCCCGGATGGTGCACGACGTCGGCCTCGCCGAGGAACTGGCCCAGGACGCGCTCGTCGCCGCGCTCGAACAATGGTCGCAGTCGGGGGTCCCGGATAATCCGGGCGCCTGGCTCATGGCCGTCGCCAAGCGCAGGGCCATCGACCACATCCGGCGCTCCGCCCGCCTGGAGAGCGGGTATGAGCGGTTGGCCCATGAGCTTCACCAGCCGCAGGACACCGAGCCGCAGGACACCGAGCAGCAGGACGTCCTGCGGTTGATGTTCGTCTCCTGCCACCCCGTGCTGCCGACCGAGGCGCGGGTCGCGCTGACGCTGCGGCTCCTCGGCGGCCTGACCGCCGCGGAGATCGCGCGGGCGTTCCTCGTCACCGAGCAGCGGATCGCCCAGCGCATCGCCCATGCGAAGCGGACCCTCGCCGCGGAGGCGGTGCCGTTCGAGCTGCCCGACGGCACGGAGACGGCCGCGCGCCTGTCGTCGGTGCTCGAGGTCATCTACCTGATCTTCAACGAGGGGTACTCGGCGACGTCGGGCGACGACCTGATGCGGCCGGGGCTCTGCCTGGAGGCGCTGCGGCTCGGCCGGCTGCTGGCCACGCTCGCCCCGGACGAGGCCGAGGTGCACGGGCTGGTGGCGCTCATGGAGATCCAGGCGTCCCGCTCGGCCGCGCGGACCGGGCCGTCGGGAGAACCCGTCCAGCTGCACGAGCAGAACCGGGGGCGCTGGGACCAGCTCCTCATCCGCCGCGGGTTCACCGCGATGCTGCGGGCCAGGGCGATCGGCGGCGCTCCCGGCCCCTACGTGCTGCAGGCGGCGATCGCCGTGTGCCACGCGCAGGCGCGAACCCCCGAGGACACCGACTGGGTGCAGATCGCCGCGCTGTACGAAGGGCTGGCCCGCCTGCTGCCGACGCCGATCGTGCAGCTCAACCGGGCTGTGGCCGTCGGTATGGCGCACGGGCCGCAGGCCGGGCTCGCCGTGGCCGACACCCTCGTCGAGGATCCCGTGCTGCGCGACTACCACCTGCTGCCGAGTGTCAGGGGCGATCTCCTGCTCCGCCTGGGACGGCACGCGGAGGCGCGGCTGGAGTTCGAGCGCGCCGCGGCCCTCACCAGGAACGCCGCCGAGCGTGACTTCCTGCGCCGCCGCGCCGACGAGATCGCGGTCACCGGCGCGCCCGTCCGGACGCTTGGCCGGGCCGTACAGGAATTCCTCGCACGGGACGATCTCGGCGCCCCGACGATCCGCTCCTACCGGCAGACCCTGCGCCGCCTGCTCCTGGCCCTGGGCGAGCAGCTGCCGCTGGACTCCCTCACCGCCGCCCACGTCACCCGGGTGTTCCAGACGGCCTGGGGCGACGCGGCGGCCAGGACATGGAACCGGCATCGGTCCGCCATCCGGTCGTTCGGCGCCTGGGCGTCCCTTGACGATCTCGCGGCGGGCCTCGACCGGCGACCCGAGACGCGCGCACCCGCGGAGCCGATCGGCCCGGCACAGCTGGAGGCGCTGTGGAGCAGCCCTGACCTGCCCCTGCGCGAGCGGACGTTGTGGCGCCTGCTGCACGAGTCCGGGGCCGGGGTGACCGCCGTCCTGTCGCTGAACGTGGAGGACCTGGACCTCGACGACCGCCGGGCCCGCGCGGGCGGCACCTGGGTGAGCTGGCGCTCGCAGACCGCCGGACTCCTCCCTCTCCTGGTGGCCGGCCGCACCCGTGGGCCGGTGTTCCTCACCGATCGGCGGCCGCGGCCGGCCACGACGCCGGCGGCCGACCTGTGCCCGGAGACGGGACGCCGCCGCCTGTCCTACGAGCGGGCGGAGTACCTGTTCAAGCAGGCGACGAAAGCCCTCGACCCGTCGGGCGGCGGCTACACCCTCCGCCGGCTGAAGGTCGTCTCGTAGCCGCTCCCTCCTCCCGGCCGGTACGGCACGCCGCGCCACGCGCCACCCCGGGCGCGTGGCCGGGCTCCGTCCAGGGACACGCGTCACCGAGCGTCCGTGGCCGGGCGCCGTTACGGAGGGCGATGTCCGGACGGTACGTGGCGGATGGGCCCGCTGTCCCGGCTCCGACCGCCCACGGCCCGGAAAGGGGACGGCCCGCCTGGAAGGTTCCGGGCGGGCCGTGCGGGTGACGGTCAGAGGGTCAGCACTCGACGGGCTTGAGCCACGAGCACTCCAGCTCGCCGCCCTCCGGCGCGGCCGGGCTCTCCTCGCCGCGCAGCTGGGCGGCGGTGTCCGGGGTGGTGCGGCTGAACTTCGCCAGCCGTACCGCGATCTTGTCCTCGATGTCCTTGGGCGACCCGGACAGGTACTGGTTCAGCATGATCGAGAACACCAGCGGCTCGCCCTCGGCGCTCGTCACGTACCCGGACAGCGACGTGACGCTCGTCAGCGACCCGGTCTTGGCGTGGACGTTGTTGGCGGCGGGCGTGCCGCGCATCCGGCTGCGCAGGGTGCCGCCGGTGAAGCGGTCGGCGTTGCCGGCGATGGGCAGCGCGTCGTACCAGGTCTTGAACCACGGCTTGCTCCGCACCGACAGCAGCAGCTGGCTGATGGAGGTGGCGGTGACGCCGTCGCGGCGGGACAGGCCGGAGCCGTCGCGCAGGTTCAGGATCTGCACCCCGTTGGCCTTGGCGAAGTCGGAGGTGGCCTTGAGCCCGGCGGCCCACGTGCCCTGGCCGGCGACCTTGCGGCCCATGGCCTTGGTCAGGATCTCGGCGTGGATGTTGTTGCTGAGCTTCATGAACGGCACCAGCAGCTCGCTCAGCGGCATCGACTCGTGCTTGGCCAGCTCGGTCGCCCCCTCGGGCGCGCCGCTCACGGTGGGACCGAGGACCTTGACGCCGTGGGCGTTCAGCGCCTTGCGGAACAGGGAGGCGGCGTAGCGGGTGGGGTCGTCGACGGCCACCCACTCGCTGTACGGCCCGGCCACGGTGCCGGTGATGACGACCGTGTTGGTGGCGTGCCGGCGTTCGACGAGCACGTCGGTCGAGGTACCGACGGTGGCGTTGTTGACGATCTTCAGGTAGTCGGTCTCGGGGGTGGTGGAGACCTTGACCTTGTCCCCGTCGGGCGCGACCGAGACGATGACCGAGCCCGCGTCGTAGTCCTTGTCGGGTGAGGCGGTCAGCGCGGAGATCGGGGCGGCGTAGTAGGCGGTCTCGTCGTCCCAGGCCCAGTCCTGGCCGAGCCGTACCGTGTCGAACCAGGTGTCGTCGGTGACCAGCTTGCCGGTGACCAGCTTGACGCCCTTCGCGGCGACGGCGGCGGCGAGCGTGTCGTAGTCGGCGGCCAGCATCGTCGGGTCGCCGGTGCCGCGCAGCACCAGGTCACCGGTGAGCACGGACCCGACGGTACGGCCGGCGGCCAGCGCGCTGGTGGTGAACCGGTGGTCGAGGCCGAGCACCTCGGCCGCGGCCGCGGAGGTGAACAGCTTGGCGTTGGAGGCGGGGGTCATGAGCTTGCCCGCGTCGTTCGAGTAGAGCTCCTCGCCGGTGGCGGCGCTCTTGACCACGACGCCGGCGCGGGCGATGTCCAGCCGGGAGTCGCTGAGGATCTGGTTGAGGTCCTGGGTGAGGTCGGTGACGCCGGGGGAGGGGTCGGCGGCCGTGGCGGGAGCGACGGGGCCGGACGCCCACGCGAGGGCCACGACGAGCGCTCCGGCGGCGAGTGAGGCGGGGGTGCGACGCATGGAGGTCTCCAGGGTGCGTACTTGGTCTCGCAGGGATCATGGGAGCGCCGATCCCCCGCCGCAATCCGCAAATTTCCGTATCTTTCCCGGCGTCCTTGCCGAGGTTGGCCATCCCGCACGTCGCCGCAGCGTGTGACGGCAGGTGGAAGCGCCTCGGCGCGGAACGGAAACCGCGGGCGCTGCGGGTCAGACGGTGGTCGCCGGGCTGGACACCAGGAAGCCCACGTCGCCGAACGAGATCTCGTCGCCCGAGCGCACGCGCGCGGGCCCCACCAGCCGCCATCCGTTGAGGCGGGTGCCGTTCAGCGATCCCAGGTCGACCAGCATCCATGACCCGTCGTCGGTCCTGCGCAGCTCGGCGTGCACCCGGGAGACGGTCAGGTCGGCCAGCACCAGGTCGCAGGCCGACCCGCGGCCGACCACGTACCTGAGCCTGCTGTCGTCGGGCAGCGCCAGGCGTGGCAGGCGCGGCTTGCGCCACGCTGACTGCACCCGGGTGGTGAACTCCGAGACCGAGGCCACCGCGTCGGTCAGCCGCTGCCGGAGGGTGTTGCGCGGGGGAAGGTCGGCGACCAGCTCGTCGAGCTCGTGGCGGCTGCGCGCGCGCAGTGCCTGATCGACTCGGCCCACGAACGTGTCGTGACTCAGACGCCCCTCGACGGCGCGGTCGCGGAGCTCGTCGATGGCGCGATCACGTTCCCCATCGGAGGCGCGAAATGGGGGTTGCGTCGAGCTCATGCCCCGAGTATCGGCCCGAACCGCGTTTCCTGTCCAGAAAACCTTGAATGGGGCATACTGCGTATGCATACTCAGTATTTATGTCGATCAGACACGGGCTCCTGGCGCTGCTGAGCCAGGGGCCTCGGTACGGCTATCAGCTGCGCGCGGAGTTCGAAGCGTCGACGGGGGCGACCTGGCCGCTCAACATCGGCCAGGTCTACACGACGCTTTCGCGCATGGAACGGGACGGCCTGGTCGCCTCCGGCGAGGAGGACGAGCAGGGCCGGGTCGTCTACACGGTCACCGAGGCCGGTCGGGCCGAGATGGGGCGATGGTTCAGCACCCCCGTCGCCCAGTCCGACCGGCCGAGGGACGAACTGGTCATCAAGCTGGCGATGGCCGTCACCGCGAAGGACGTGGACGTCGGCAAGGTCGTGCAGCGCCAGCGGACCGCCACGATGCGCACCCTGCAGGAGCTGACCCGGGCCAAGCGCGCCGGCTCGGCGGGCCCCGCCCAGCGTCTGGTGCTGGATTCGATGATCTTTCAGGCCGAGGCCGAGCAGCGCTGGCTCGACCACTGCGAGGCCGTACTCAAGGAGGCTGGAGCATGAAGCAGGTGGTGGTGTCGTTGCACGACGTGGCGCGCGTACACGGGGAGGGCGAGGCCGCCGTCCACGCCCTGAGGGGCGTCAGCCTGCAGGTCGCGTCGGGGGAACTGGTGGCGGTCATGGGCCCGTCGGGCTCGGGCAAGTCGACGCTGCTCAACCTCGCGGGCGGCCTCGACCGGCCCACCGGCGGCACGGTGACCGTCGAGGGCGTCGACCTGGCGACCGTCAAGGACCTGGCGGCGCTGCGGCGCAGGAGCGTCGGCTACGTCTTCCAGGACCTCAACCTCATCCCCTCGCTGACCGCGGCGGAGAACGTCATGCTGCCCCGCGAGCTCGACGGCGTGCGCGCCCACGACGCCCGGCGGGGGGCGCTCGAGGTGCTGGGCCAGGTGGGCCTGGCGCACGTCGCCGACAGGTTCCCCGACGAGATCTCCGGCGGGCAGCGCCAGCGCGTCGCGATCGCCAGGTCGTTGGTGGGCGAGCGGCGGCTGATCCTGGCCGACGAGCCGACGGGCGCGCTGGACACGCCGACCGGCGACGAGATCCTCGAGTTACTGCGCAGCCGCTGCGAGGCGGGCGCGGCGGTGCTGCTGGTCACCCACGAGTCGCGCTACGCGGGGTGGGCCGACAGGGTGGTGTTCCTGCGCGACGGGCTGATCGCCGACACGACGGCCGCGCCGGTGGAGAGCGCCCGATGAGGGCCGCGCTGCGCATCTCCCGGCGTGACGCCGCCAGGGCCAAGGGGCGCACCGCGCTGATCATGGTGATGATCGGCCTGCCGGTCCTGGTGATCACGGGGTTGCTCACCGTCGCGGCGACCGCGAACGTCTCGCTCCGCGAAGGGCTGGTCAGGCAACTGGGCGCGGCCGACCTGCGGATCACGACGACGGAGTACGCCAGGGTCGGCGAGCAGTACGGCTCCACAGGGCTGCCGGGCCCCGTCGACGACGGCGGACCGAAGCGGGGCGGCCCCACGACCGCGGCGCAGGCGGCGGCGCGGCTGCAGCCCGGCGCCAGGCTGATCGGCTTCGACGAGGGGAGCGTCGACGTCTGGCTCGAGGACGGCTACGAGCACGTCAGCGCGGCCGAGATCGACCTGCGCGATCCCCTGGCGAAGGGCATGCGGCCGCTCGTCGCGGGCCGCTACCCCGCCGGTCCCGACGAGGTGGTGGTGGCCAACGGGCTCCCGTTCCGCCCCGGCGAGACCATCAGGGTCACCCGGGCCGACCGCCAGGTGAGAGTGGTGGGCGTGGTGGCCTACCCGTTCAGCTCCGCGCACCGCGAGATCATCGGGTTCAGAGGCGTGCTGCTGCTGGACAAGCGCGACGGCGCCGGCACCGGCTGGCTGGCCGACACCCCGGCCCCCGCGACCCTGGCCGACACACGGCGCCTCAACGAGGTCGGCCTCGTCGGTCTCTCGGCGCTCACCGCCGCCTACGACGGGCCGATGGAGCGGACGACGAGCACGGAGGTGCTGGCGGTCGCGCTCGTCGTCTTCATGGTGACGGCGGAGACGGTCCTGCTGGCCGGACCCGCGTTCGCCATCGGACTGCGGCGGCGCAGGACGGAGCTGGCGATGATCTCCGCCCAGGGCGGCTCGGCGGCGCACCTGCGGGCCATCGTGCTGGCCGACGGCCTCGTCCTGGGCGGCCTCGCCTCCGCCGTGGCGGCCGTCGCCGGGACGGCGGGCGGGCTGCTGCTGGTGCCGTTCGTCTCGACCACCGTGGGCCCGACCGACGTGCCCTGGTGGCAGGTGGCGGGCGTGGCGGCGCTCGGGCTGGTCAGCGGCGTGGTGGCGGCGCTGGTTCCCGCCCAGCAGGCGGCCCGCCAGGACACCGCGGCCGTGCTGGCAGGACGCTCGGGCAGCACCCGGGTCAAGGCCGGCAAGCCGGTGCTCGGGCTGGTCCTGGTGGCCGCCAGTCTCGTCGCGATGGTTCTGGCGGCGAGGACCGAGGAGTTGTGGATCTTCATGGCCGCCATGCTCGGGCTGCTCGGGATGGTGGCGCTGACGCCGTGGATCGTCACGGCCACGGGGCGACCGGCCGGCCGGCTGCCGCTCGCGTTGCGGCTGACCGTGCGCGACGCCGTCCGGCATCGCGTGCGTACGGCGTCGGCCGTCGCGGCCGTCATGACCGCGACCGCCGGAGCCGTCACGGTGGGCATCGGGATCTACAGCCAGCACATCGCCCACCAGGAGTCGTACCGGTCCGCCATTCCGGCCGGCACGCTGGCGATCAGTGCGGCCGCCGCGGACGACGCGGAATGGGCCAAGATCCGCACGGCCGTGGAGGAACGGCTGCCCGGCGTCGAACTGGTCGGAGGGTACCGCGCGGCGGACGACCGGGGCCGCCGGCTCGACCTGCGCGCCCGGCGGCCGGTCCGGTGTGACGGATGCGGTGTGGAGTCCTTCGACTTCTCCATCGGCGACCAGCGGCTGCTCGATCTGTTCATGGGCGGGCACGACCCGCGCACGGCCGCCGCGTTCGCGGCGGGCAAGGCGGTGGTCTTCGACCCGTCGCTGGTGCGCGACGGCAGGCTCGTCGTCGAGGCCGGCACCTACGCGTCCCGCCACCCGTACCAGACCTTCGAGTTGCCCGCGATCGTGGCGAAGGCGGCCGACCGGAACCTGGGCGCCGTCCTGGTCCCGCCGTCGGCGGTGGCGGCGAAGGGGTGGAAGCTCACCGAGCGCCAGCTCCACGCGCGGCACCAGCCGAAGGCCGTGGACAGGTTCAAACGGGACCTCCTGGCGATCAGTCCCCATGCCGGCGCCAACCTGGAGTGGGGATATCACCGCGACATCGGCGATGAACTGCTCGTGCTGCTGGGCGGCGCGCTGGTGCTGGTGCTCGGCGGCACGTTCGTGGCCACCGCGCTGGCGGCGGCCGACATGCGGCCCGACCTCGCGACCGTCTCGGCGGTGGGCGCGCCCGCCACGACGGGCCGGCTGGTGGTGGCCGGCCAGGCCGGCTACATCGCCGGTCTCGGCGCGCTGGTGGGCGCCGTCGCCGGCGCCGCCCCCGGTGTCGCGCTGGCGTGGGTGATGACCAGCGGCGACGGCACGACCCGGGCATACGGCTGGGTCCGCGTCATGCAGGACATCAAACCGGCGACGATCGCCGTGCCGTGGCCCCTGGTCGGCGGCCTCGTGATCGGCCTGCCGCTGCTGGCCGCGCTCGTCGCGGGAGTGTTCGCGCGGCCAGGAAGGCTGACGGTGACCCGTCGCCTCACCTGACGGCGCGGCGCACGCGGAGCTTGGACTGCTTGAGCGGCAGGAGCTCCCAGTCGTCCATGAACTCCGCCGTCAGGCCGTGCCGCTCGGCCAGCCGCGCGAGCGTCTCGGTGCGGTAGTAGAAGTCTTCGCGCAGGACGTGGTGCTCCTTGCCCTGCGTCCTGTCGAAGGTGAAGTCGAACCAGCCGTCGGGCTTCATGACGCGGGTCACGTGCGCGAAGCACTCCTCGATCACGTGCAGAGGGGAGTGGGAGAAGACGCTGTGGGCGTGGACGACGTCGAAGTACTCGTCCGGCAGGAACTCGAAGCGCAGATCGCGGACGGGGATGAGGTGGGGGAGCTTGCCCTGCAGGCCGTAGTCGGCGAGCGTCCGCTGGGCGGCGAAGAGGATGTCGGGAGAGATGTCGAGCCCGTAGTAGTTGCCGGGGGAGAGGTAGTCGATGAACAGCCGCCCGGCGCGCAGGTTGCCGCAGCCGATCTCCAGCATGCGGTGCTCGGGGCGCAGGCCGTGCGTGACCAGGTAGTCGAACTGCGTCTGGCCCAGCTTCAGCCACCGCTGCCTGCTCTTGGCGCCGACGGCGCGGTCGGGGTTGCGGCCGGTGTCGGAGCGCATCACGGCCCGGTAGTAGTCGACGTGGTCACGGGTGTGCAGCCGGAACCACAGGTCTCTGGTGAGCCGCCGCGCGTGGGGGAGGACTCTGTCAGGGTGCCGGAGGGCGTATCTCGCCTGATGTAGAAGACTCGAGCGGGTCATGCAGAACATGTTCCGCTGTCAATCGGTAACGGAACGTCATGAGGACGGCAAGAAAGATAATGGAGGCTGGCACGGCTGTTTGACCGAGGAGCACGGCGGTGACGGCCGATTCCGGCTGCGCCACCGGCCTGCCCGGATCGGACGGCACGAATCCACCCAGCGACAGCACCGCGCCGAAGATCAGCGCGCCGAAGGCGCTCACCGCGCTCTCGACCGCCGTCCACAACCCGGTGAACACCCCCGCGCGCCGCATGCCGGTCGTGGCGGCGTCGAGGGCGATCACGTCGGCCAGCATCGAGAACTGCAGCAGCTGGACGCCGGCGAACCCGATGCCCACCACCAGCAGCATGAGGTGCGCGAACAGGTCGCCGAACAGGGGCGTGGCGACCGCCGCCGCCGTACCGCAGGCGAAGAGGAGGCCGGCGATGAGCATCGCCCCCCGCTTGTCGTAACGCTTGGACAGCTTCAGCCACAGCGGCATCGTGAGCAGGATCGGCCCGATCAGCGCGGCGAACAGCGTGCTGGTCGCCTTGGGGTCGTCGAGCACGTAGGTGGCGAAGTACGGCGCCGCCGCCAGCATCACCCCGACGGCGAGGAACTGCGTGCAGCTCAGCGCCAGCAGCCAGCCGTACGACGCGTTGCCGCGCAGCACCGCGAACTGCGACCACAACGAGCCGCCGTCGGGCTCGGGGGCGCCGGTCATGGGGGCGCGGGCCGTACCGAAGAAGGCGCCGAGCATGGCGGCCAGCATCACGATCGCGATGGTGACGCCCATCAGCCGGTAGCCGGCCTGCGTCCCGCCGTCGCCCTGGCTGTTGACGATGGCGGGTGCGACGACGCCGCTGATCACGGTCGCCGCGCCGATGAAGACCATCCGCCACTGCAGCAACGCGGTCCGCTCGTGGTAGTCGCCGGTCATCTCGGCGGGCATCGCCTTGTACGGCACCTCGAACAGCGCGTAGGCGGTGGCGGCGACCAGGAAGACCGCCGCCACGTAGACGGCGGCGGGCGTGCCGGTGAGCGGGGGGCCCGCGAACAGCGCCGCGAAGGCGAGCGGGAGCGTGCAGGCGCCCGCCAGCATCCACGGCCTGCGCGGTCCCATCCGTGACACCGTACGGTCGGACCACCGGCCCACCAGCGGGTTCACGACCAGGTCCCACGCCTTGGGCGCGGCCACGACCAGGCCGGCGAACCACGCGGGCACGGCCAGGAAGTTGGTCATGTAGTAGAGCAGCAGCAGTCCCGGCACCGCGGCGAAGGTGGCCGTGCAGAACGAACCCACGCCGTACCCGAGCCGCACGCCGGTGGAGACGATCACGCCGCCAGTCAAGCCGACCGAGCTCTTGCTCGGTAGGCCCAATCAGTCCGTGACGTCCGCGCTCTTGCTCGGTAGGCCAATCAGTCCGTGACGTCCGCGCACACCACGTGCGCGCCCAGCTCCACCATCCTGCGCTCGCTACGCGCGTCGGCCACCCGGGCCATGAGGATCGGCGCCTCGCTGGCCGCCAGCTGCGGCAGCCTGGCGCGAACCCCGCGGTGCAGGTCGCGGACCACGTCCTCGGCCGCCGACATGTGGACCTTGACGTGCAGCATGATGCCGGGGGCGCCCGAGGCCGTCCGCGCCTCGGAGATCCACACGTGGTGGACCAGCGGGTAGTCGGACAGCAGCAGCACGATCGCGCCGCGCAGCGCGGGCAGGATCGGGTGGGTGCACCGGCGGTAGCCGGGATCCACCTGCTGCATGGGCCCCGACAGGTGGGGGCGCGGCGCGGGGATCCACGACTGCGGCGCGGGCGCGATCTGCACGGGCGGCGCGCTCTGCAGCACCGAGCCACCGGTCGAGACCGCGGCCATGGCCCCGGTCGCGTACGCGGTGGGCATCGCGCCGGACAGCACCGGCTGCGATCCCGTCCGCGTCGAGACGAGGAAACGCTGGAGATCCTCGATCGGTACGGCTGCCGCGGCCGGGCCTGCGGCGTCGATCACGATCTCCCGCACGCCGGTGACGCGCTGGATGTCGAGGATGGTGTCGGCGTCGCAGGCCGACAGCGAATGGCCGCCCCGGTGCCGTGCGTAGGTTTGGGGCCCGGTATAACCGAGCAGGACGCGGTCACCGACCTGGGTCGTGCCCAGGACGACGGAGCGGTCAGGGCGCACGGCGACCAGGATTCCCCTGTCGGCGAGTGCGGCCAGCAGCAGGTGCGGACTGCCGTGCTGGACGAGCACGTCGGCGAGAGCGGGGTTCCCGATGCTCATAGGGTGAACGATAGGTAGTAGCCCACGGCTTATCAGGCTAATAGCGAAGAAATCTCCCGATCAAGACAAAGTTGGCTGCGGTCGGGATGAGTTCCCGGGGGGTGGGTACCGGGCTCGCCCAGATCCTGAGACCCTCGTGAATGCGTTCACAAGCCTAGATAGACTCAGAGAGATCCGAGGGGCCCGCTGACGTGTCCCTCAGCCCGTCGCATGCCCGAAGGATCCATCACAGTGAACAAGCCCGTCGTTCTGGTCGCAGAGGAGCTGTCGGAAGCAGGTCTCGCGGTGCTCGGCGCCGACTTCGAGGTCCGTCACACCGATGGCGCCGACCGCTCGCAGTTCCTGCCCGCGCTCGCCGACGTGGACGCGCTCATCGTCCGTTCCGCCACCCAGGTGGACGCCGAGGCCATCGCCGCGGCGCCGAAACTGCGCGTCGTCGCCCGCGCGGGTGTCGGTCTCGACAACGTCGACGTCGAGGCGGCGACGAAGGCCGGCGTCATGGTCGTGAACGCGCCGACCTCCAACATCACCAGCGCCGCCGAGCAGACGATCGCACTCATCCTCGCCAGCGCCCGCAACACCGCGCAGGCCCACGCCGCGCTCAAGAACGGCGAGTGGAAGCGGTCCAAGTACACCGGCGTCGAGCTCGACGAGAAGATCGTCGGCATCCTCGGCCTCGGCAAGATCGGTCAGCTCGTGGCCCAGCGGCTGCAGCCGTTCGGCGTCGAGCTGATCGCTTACGACCCCTACCTGCCGCCGGCCCGCGCCGCGGCGATGGGCGTCAAGCTGGTCAGCCTCGAGGAGGTCATCAGGACCGCCGACTTCATCACCGTGCACCTGCCGAAGTCGAAGGAGACCCTGGGTCTCATCGGCGACAAGGAGCTGCACGAGGTCAAGCCGTCGGTGCGCATCATCAACGTGGCCCGCGGCGGCATCGTCGACGAGACCGCGCTCTACTCCGCGATCAAGGAAGGGCGCGTGGCAGGCGCGGGCCTGGACGTGTTCGCCAAGGAGCCCTGCACCGACAGCCCGCTGTTCGAGCTGGACCAGGTCGTCGCCACCCCGCACCTCGGCGCCTCCACCCACGAGGCCCAGGAGAAGGCCGGCACCCAGGTCGCCCGCAGCGTCAAGCTGGCCCTCGCCGGCGAGTTCGTGCCCGACGCGGTCAACGTTCAGGGCGGCGTCGTCGCCGAGGACGTCAAGCCGGGCCTGCCGCTGGCCGAGAAGCTGGGCCGCGTCTTCACCGCGCTCGCCGGTGAGACCGCCACCAAGCTCGACATCGAGGTCCGTGGCGAGATCGCCGCGCAGGACGTGCGGGTGCTGGAGCTGGCCGCGCTCAAGGGCGTCTTCACCGACATCGTCGAGGACGCCGTCACCTACGTCAACGCACCGCTGCTGGCCAAGGAGCGCAGCCTGACCGTCGAGCTGGTCACCAGCTCCGAGAGCCCCGACTGGCGCAACGTCGTCGGCGTGCGCGGTGTGCTGGCCGACGGCCGCACCGTCTCGGTGTCGGGCACGCTGTCGGGGCCGCGCCAGATCACCAAGATCGTCGAGGTCAACGGCTACGAGATGGAGATCGAGCCGACCGACCACCTGGCCTTCTTCACCTACACCGACCGGCCCGGCATCGTCGGCGTCGTGGGTCACCTGCTCGGCGAGAAGGGCATCAACATCGCCTCCATGCAGGTGGCGCGGGACGTCAAGGGCGGCAAGGCGCTGATCGCGCTGACCGTCGACTCGGCGATCCCGTCGGACGTGATGGACCAGATCGTGGCGGAGATCGGCGCCGACAGCGGGCGCTCGGTCGACCTGTCCGATTGACGCTTCCCATGGAGAACGCCCTTCCGCCGCTCGGCGGGAGGGCGTTCTTTCTTTCCGCTGTCGTCTCGCATCGTGAGATATTCGGACGTCCAACGAGACAGCATGGACCGTGCCAGGTACTTTGGTAGGGATGCGCTGGGTACTCGTACTTATTACCTGCCGCGACGGGGCCTGTTAGGGCAGGTCGACTACCCGTCGCGGTGAGCGGCGTTGCGTCGGCCTTAAGTCCCCTTTCGTCCGGTCCGTGATCCGGACCGCACGAGACCAGGCCCGGTCGGATTCGCGACCGGGATCCGACGTCCGATTCCACTCGCGTCCGCGAAAACGAGATGAGCCACGTGTACGACATGTATCCATGGAACCGCGCCGACGACCACGAGGAAGAGGCCGCGCAGGCCCTCCAGACCGCCCTGGACCGCAGGGACAACGGCGGTTCCCCCTTCCCCGGCTGAGCGGGACCACCCTTCCTCCCGCTGGTTCTCCTGCTGGGCGGGAGCACCCTTTCCCCCTGAGGGCGCCGGCCGGCTTCCCCTGTTGAGCGGGACCACCCGGTGGAGGTCCCCCTGCTCCACCGGGGAGACCCCGGATCCCCCTCCGGGCGCGCGTCAGCCCGGAAACCGCCTCCGGTTCCCGGGCTGGTGCGCGCTCCGACGGGTCAGAACGTGGCTCGTAGCCCCACGGGCGCGGACGAGGACTTCGCCTCGACGAGCCGCGCCTGCTGCTTCACGCCCTTGGGGTCGGGCCGTACCGCGCCGACGAACGCCTGGCGCCGCCACGCGCTGAGCTTCTCCTCCTTCACCACGTCACCGCTGTGCGGTGCGTGCACCATGTAGCCGGGCTTCGAGATCATCCCGACGTGGCCCAGTCCGCTGAAGAAGACCAGGTCGCCGGGCTTCAGGTTGTTCCACGTGATCTTCTTGTCGTACGCCTGGTACTGGTCGGCGGCCACGCGAGGAAGCTCGATCCCCGCCTTCTTGTAGGCCTTCATCGTCAGTCCTGAGCAGTCGTAGCCGTTCGGCCCGGTGCCGCCCCAGACGTACGGCGTGCCCCGCTTGGCCATCGCGAAGTCGAGCGCGATCTGCCATGCGGGCTTGGGTGCCTTCTCGAGCTGGGCCTTCTTGATGTCCGCCCCGGTGAGGGTCACCGTACGAGCGGGGTCGTCCTGGACGGGCCGGTCGGTGCCGGGTTCGGCCGTGACCGGCTGCTTCGGGGCGGGAACGGGGGCGGCCGACGCGGGGGAGGCGGCGGCGATACCTGTGGCGAGGAGGCCGCCGACGACGGCAGCCGTGATGATGCGAGACAGGGGAATGTCCTTCCACGGGGCCGACCGGGTTAGCTGACGGGCTCGGGCGTGGAAGCCGCCCTACGGCATGGGGGTGCCGATTCGCCCCAGGGGGAATGGGTCCCCGGCTCCGTGCGAACGTCGCACCGGATTAGGCTGGCCGAGACTCTAACGAAAGGGTCAAAAGACCGCAAACACGACAAAACGCCTTGTCCAGACAATGAGATCAGGTGTTCGCCAGCCGAGACGACCCGGTAAGGTACCGGCCATGGAGTCGCGCAACATTCGTCTGGCCGTCATCCCCGGTGACGGGATCGGCACCGAGGTCGTCGCCGAAGGGCTCAAGGTCCTGGAGGCGGTCGGCGCCAAGATCGAGACCACCCACTACGATCTGGGCGCCACTCGCTACAACGCCACCGGCGAAACCCTGACCGACGAGACGCTGCAGGAGCTGCGCGGCTACGACGCCATCCTGCTCGGCGCGATCGGCGACCCCAGCGTCCCGCCGGGCGTCCTCGAGCGCGACCTGCTGCTGCGGCTCCGCTTCGAGCTCGACCACTACGTCAACCTGCGTCCGGTGAAGCTCTTCCCCGGCGTGACGACCCCGCTGGCCGACACCCGCCCCGAAGACATCGACATGATCGTCGTGCGCGAAGGCACCGAGAGCCTCTACGCGGGCGCCGGCGGCGTGCTGCGTCGCGGCACCCCGCACGAGATCGCCACCCAGGAGTCGCTCAACACCGCCTTCGGCGTCGAGCGCGTGGTCCGCTACGCCTTCGCCAAAGCCGCCGAGCGCCCCCGCAAGAAGCTCACGCTGGTCCACAAGACCAACGTGCTGACCTACGCCGGCGACCTGTGGATGCGCACCGTCAACCGGGTGGCCGCCGAGTTCCCCCAGGTCACGACCGACTACCAGCACATCGACGCGGCCTCGATGTTCTTCGTCAGCCAGCCCGAGCGCTTCGACGTGATCGTCACCGACAACCTCTTCGGCGACATCATCACCGACATCGGCGCCGCCATCGCCGGCGGCATCGGGCTGGCCGCCAGCGGCAACATCAACCCCGACCGGACCGCGCCCAGCATGTTCGAGCCGGTCCACGGCAGCGCGCCCGACATCGCCGGCCAGGGCAAGGCCGACCCCACCGCCACGATCCTGTCGGTGGCCATGATGCTCGACCACCTCGGCCTGACCGAGGAGGCGGCCCGCGTCGAGCAGGCCGTGGCCGACGACATCGTGGAGCGCCTCACCGGACGGGCCGGCCGTACGACGCACGAGATCGGTGACGACATCACCGCACGAGTAGCCGGCGGCGCCTGACCGCCTGCCACTCCAGCACCATAGGCGGCCTGGCGCCCTTCGGCCGGGTCCATACTGTCCGGGATCCGGCGAGCGCGTAGCCGCCTGGATACCACAATCAGCGCCTGGCGGCTCGCGAGAACGCCAGGCGTTTGCTGTAAGTTCCCGTTACCCGGTTCATCGCAAAATGGACTCAGGGCAAATCTCGCGGAAAGAGAAGGATTTCTGTCATGACCACCGCTCAGAAGCTCAGCTTCGATGTGCAGCTCTCCGACCACGCTCGCACCGCTGCGGAGCGCGAGCAGGTACTGGCGAACCCGGGGTTCGGACAGACCTTCACCGATCACATGATCTCGATCGACTACACCGAGGGCAGGGGCTGGCACGACGCGCGGCTCACGCCGTACGGGCCGCTCGTCCTCGACCCCGCCACCTCCGTCTTCCACTACGCGCAGGAGCTGTTCGAGGGGCTCAAGGCCTACCGCCAGGCCACCGGGTCGATCGTGACGTTCCGGCCCTACGCGAACGCCGGCCGCTTCAACGCCTCCTGCGGCCGCATGGCCATGCCGGAACTGCCCGAGGACACCTTCGTCGAGTCGCTCGACCTGCTCGTCCAGGCCGACCGCAACTGGGTGCCCACCACCGAGGGACACAGCCTCTACCTGCGGCCCTTCATCATCGCGACGCAGGTGGGGCTGGGCGTCAACTACCCGTCCAAGAGCTACCGGTACATGGTCATCGCCTCCCCCGCCGCCTCGTACTTCAGCGGCGGCGTGAAGCCGGTGTCGGTGTGGCTGTCCACCGAGTACACCCGCGCCGCCCCCGGCGGCACCGGCGCCGCCAAGTGCGGCGGCAACTACGCGGCGGCCTTCGTCGCCCAGCGTCAGGCCGTCGAGCAGGGCTGCGACCAGGTGGTCTGGCTCGACTCCAACGAGCACAGGTACGTCGAGGAGATGGGCGGGATGAACCTGTTCTTCGTCTTCGGCAACAAGCTCTTCACCCCCGAGCTGACCGGCACCCTGCTGCCCGGCATCACCCGCGACTCCATCCTCTCCCTGGCCGCCGACCTCGGCCTCGAAGCCGAGGAGGGCCGCCTGTCCATCGAGGAATGGCAGGCGGGCTGCGAGTCGGGCGAGCTCACCGAGGTGTTCGCGTGCGGCACGGCGGCGGTCGTGACGCCGGTCGGGTCGGTCAAGGGCGCGGACCGCGCCTGGACGATCGGCGACGGCACCCCCGGCCCCGTGACCATGAAGGTGCGCGAGGAACTGCTGGGCATCCAGTACGGCACCCGCCCCGACACCCACAACTGGATCCACAAGCTCTCCTGACGAGGAGACAGGCCTGCCGCCGCGGGGCTCCGGTCCGTCCTTCGGGTCGACCGGAGCCCCGCCTCGCGTAGGCCCACCCGTGGCCAGGGAATCTCCCTCGGAGACGAGAAGGCACGCTCCGCCCGGCGGTCAGAGAGACGATGGTCTTGAGCGGCGCCGCCCGAGGGGGAGCTCATGCACTGGCACTGTTACAGCTGGGTGGGGGTGGGCGACGAGCTGTGGCGGGAGGCGGAGCGCCGCCCCGTGCCGGGGACGGGCCGGCCGCCGGGGACCGCCCATCCGCTTCCCGAACCTGACCCGGCCCTGTTCAGCCGCTCGCACCTGCCGCCCATGCGGACCGGCGACTGGCTGTTGAAGCCCCGCTCGCGGATCTCGCTCACCGGCGACGAGGTGGGCCAGGTGCTGGCCTGGCTGCGCGCCCAGTACGCGCACGCGGAAGGGTCGTTCCTGCGGCCGGACCAGGAGGCGCGGATCGGAGTGGAGTACCGGCTGGAGGAGGCGGCCGGCCTGCTGGCGCGCGGGGTGGACGTGCAGTGGGGGATCTGGCTCCAGGGCGGCCGCTATCTGTGTCTCGGCGTCGTCTGCTGCCCCCACGCGCAGCTGCCTCACCCCTGTCCGGCGAGGTGACGGCGTCACGTTTCGCTGGTGAGACCGGCGTGCGTGCCGACGAAGTCAAGCGTCCGGCGCCACGCGTCGGCCGCCGCGTCCGCGAAGTCGCGGGCGGCGAGCTCGAAGAAGCCGTGCGGCGCGCCGGGGTAGGTGACGAACTCGTGCGGGCATCCGGCCGTGGTCAGGGCCTCGGCGAAGGCGTCGACCGTGGCGGGCGGGATGGCCTCGTCCGCTCCGCCCCAGAGGGCCAGGATGGGGGCGGTCAGGTCGGCGGCGAGCTGGGTGGGGCCGGGCGCGCCGTTGATCGCGTCGGGGAACCCGTAGAAGCCGACGGCGCCCGCCAGCCCGAACCGCGCGGCGGCGGAACGGAAGGCCTGGCGCCCGCCGAAACAGAAACCGAGCGAGAAGAGCGACCGGGCCTCGATCGACCGCACGTGCTCGGCCGCCGCATTGATGTCGGCGTCGAGGCTCGCGGGGGTGAGGCGGACCAGATGCGGCATGAGAACGGCCATGTCGTCGAATTCGGCACCGCGGCTGCGGTAATCGATGCCGGCGGTGCGGGCGAAATAGTCGATGGCCAGCGCGGTATGCCCTTGTTCGGCGAGCCGGATGGTGAGCGTTTCATAAAAGACGGACAGGCCCTTGTTGTCGGGCAGCACCAGCACGGCCGCCCCCGACGGCCGTTCGGGACGGGCGAGATAGGCGCCGACCAGGGCGCCGTCGGTGGCGGTGAGCGTCAGCGGGCCGGCCTCGGCGACCTGGGTGACGGCGGGGCCGGGCACGGGGGGAAGGGCGGCGGCGTCATAACACATGAGAAATTCCTCGCGGTGGGAGTTGAACGACCGCGAGGAAGGCTAACAAGAAATACACCGCCTATTTCTCAGCATAGCAGGCGGAAATAAATTTATCGCAACTGTTCGGGCCTGTTTTCGGTCACCGGGTCGAGCTGGAATTGCGGCCGGCTTCCCATTCGGCCTTGGTCAGGGCGTATTCGACCTCGCCCTCCTCGGACCCGTCGATGCTCTCCGGCCAGTCCTGGAAGAAGGTCCGTACGAACCGCAGCCCCGACTTCTCCATCACGCGCCTGGATCCGGTGTTCACCGACATCGTGAAGGCGGTCACCCGCTCCACGCCCTGTTCGGTGAAGCCGCGCTCGATGAGCGCGCGCGAGCCCTCGGTGCCGAAGCCCTTGCCCCACGCCGGCCTCCGCAGCCGGTAGCCGAGCTCGATCTCGCCAGGAGGGGCGTCCCGCTGCGGCCTGAAGTGGAACCAGCCGATGAACTCGCCCGTGGCCTTCTCCTCGGCCCCCCAGAAGCCGAAGCCGCCGGGCCGCTCGTAGTAGGCCAGGAGCCTGGGCAGTGTGACGTCCCTGATCTCCTCGCGGGCGACGGGCTTGCCGCCGTTGAGGAAGCGCATGACGTCGGGGTCGTTGTCGAGTTCGACGAGGTTGTCGAGGTCGTCAGGGGTGAGGCGGCGCAGGATCAGCCGCTCGGTCTCGAGAACAAGGTGCACGCCGGGCATTCTTACGGGGCCAGGTCACCCGGGCGAACCGGTTTTCGGCTCGTCCGCGTCGAAGAGCTGGCCGGTGTCGATGGTGAGCTTCCATGGTTCGGGCAGGTCGAGGGGCGCGCCCAGTGCCACTTCGACCTTCTGCTGGTAGCGGCCACCGACAGGGTCGCTGAACAGGAGAACGACGGCCCGATCGGGATCGATGAGCAGGTAGAGCGGAACCTTCGCCTTGGCGTACTCGCGAGGCTTGGCGACGTAGTCGTCGTTGACGCTGGAGGGGGATACCACCTCGACCACGAGCTTCGTCTCTTCGCCGTAGACCTCGTCGGCGCCCCACATGCGGGGGTTGCGCGGGACGATGGTCAGATCGGGAACGTAGCGATCGGCCTGCGGGCCAAGGAAGACCTTGATATTGGTCCAGAGCTTCCACCCGTTGGCGGCGACCACGGCGACGATCTGCAGCAGCAGGTTGGAGATGATGTCGTTGTGAACTCCTGTTGGCACCTCGTTCACCACGATCCGGCCGTCGACGACTTCGACGCGGTAGTAGGGCAACAGGTCACAGACGCGTTTGTAGGCCTCCTGCATTGTCGGCTTCTCTGTGGTCGGTCGTTCCAGAACCTTGGCCATGGGACCATCATCCCCTCCGGGAGGTCGAGCGCAACGTGTTCAGCGCACGACGGATCGTAACCAAGGCTTGACTGTCTTTTGGCTAATTCTTTCGAATCATCGTCAGCCCGTCCGCGACCGGCAGGATCACCGACGTCACGCGAGGGTCGTTCCTGACCAGGTCGTTGAACTCGCGCATGCTCCGCGTCGCCGCGTCCTCGTAGGACGGGTCGGCGACGTACCCGTTCCACAGCGTGTTGTCCACCATGATCACCCCGCCGGGGCCGAGCCGCTCCATCACCAGTTCGTAGTACGTCGGGTACTGCGCCTTGTCGGCGTCGATGAAGGCCAGGCCGATCTCCTCCTTCAGCTCACGCAACGCGTCGGCCGCCGGCCCGATGGTGAGCGTGATGCGTGCGGCGACCCCGGCCTTCTCCCAGTAGCGCCTGGCGATCGACGTCCACTCCTCGCTCACGTCGAAGCAGCGCAGCCGCCCGCCGGACAGCCCGCGCGCGATGCAGAGCGAGGAGTATCCGGTGAACGTGCCGACCTCCACGGCCAGGGACGGCCGCACGAGTTGTGTGATCATGGTGAGGAAGCGACCTTGGTCGGGTGAGATCTGCATACCGGCGTGGCTGCCGGTGACTTCCCTGGTCTCGGCGGCAAGCTGGTCCAGCAGGTCGTCGGGCGGGGTGGAGTGGGACATGATGTACTGCCCGACGGCGGGTGAGAGGTACGACGCCTTCATGAGGCCCATTCTTCCCACCGGGATAGGCTGACACGCGGTCGAAAACGGATCTTATGGGCGGAGCCATACGTGGAGTTGACGGAGGAGAAGCGGGGTCGTCCCCGGTTGATGGCCGCTTTCGTGGCGCTGGCCGTCCTGGCGGGACTGCTGATCATCGCCGCTCTCCCGAAGGGGAGCGCCGCGGCGGAGGTCAGGCTCGTCCGGCAGGCGGACGGATCCATGCTGCTGGCCAGGCCGGGCGTCGAGGCGCCGGTGCTCGACGTGTTCGAGGACTTCGACTGCCCCTACTGCAAGCAGCTGCACGACACCTCGGAGGCCAAGATCGAGCAGATGGTCGACGAGGGCAGGCTCAGGGTCGTCTTCCACGCCGTGACGATCTTCAGGGAGGAGCCGTCGCGCTCGAACTCCATCAGGGCCGCGGCCGCCGCGCGCTGCGTTCCCTCCGCCAGCTGGCTGGCCTTCCGCTCCCAGATGTACGCCATCCAGCCGACCCCGCACGGCCAGGCGTCGGGCTACTCGGTCGAGGAACTCGTCGAGGCGGGCAGGAAGGCGGGCGTGACCGACTCGGCGTTCGCCGAGTGCGTGACCACGCAGCGGCACGCCGACCAGCACCTCGAGGACAACGCCAGGATCAGGATCGACGGCACGCCGACGCTGCTGCTCGACGGGCGGCCCATCCGTGACCTGTCGGCCCTCGACGACCAGGGCACGTCGGTCTGATGTCTCGGAGTGTGAGATCGATGTGCCAGATGGTGAGTCCGTATGGCAGACTCGCTAGCACCATGTACTTCGGTCTGCTCATTATCGGCAGGCGCGCTGGCTGACAAAGGACAGAGCCAGCGCGCAGACCTCTCACGTCCGTGAGGGGTCTTTTTCTTTTCCTCAGGAGATCTCGATGGCCGACGACCGCTTCCACGTCTACGACACCACGCTGCGAGATGGCGCACAGCAGGAGGGCCTGAACCTCAGCGTCGCCGACAAGCTCGCTGTCGCGCGTCACCTGGACGGGCTGGGCGTCGGCTTCATCGAGGGGGGCTGGCCCGGCGCCAACCCCAAGGACACCGAGTTCTTCAGGCGCGCTCGAACCGAGCTCGACCTGAACCACGCGCAGCTAGCCGCGTTCGGCGCGACCCGCCGGGCCGGTGTGAAGGCAGCCGACGACCCATTGGTGGCCGCTCTGCGCGAATCCGGCGCGCCGGTCGTGACCCTTGTCGCCAAGAGTCACGACCGGCACGTGGAGCTGGCCCTCCGTACGAGTCTCCAGGAGAACCTCGCGATGATCCGCGACACGGTTTCTCACCTTCGTGCGGAGGGTCAGCGTGTCTTCCTCGACGCCGAGCACTTCTTCGACGGCTACAACTCCAACCCAGCCTACGCGCTGGAGGTGCTGAGGACCGCCGCCGAGGCCGGGGCCGACGTCATCGCCCTGTGCGACACCAACGGCGGCATGCTGCCCGACGAGCTCGCCGACGTGGTGCACGCGGCCGTGCAGACCGGTGCCCGCGTCGGCATCCACTGCCACGACGACACGGGCTGCGCGGTGGCCAACACGCTGGCCGCCGTCAAGGCGGGCGCCACGCACGTGCAGGGCTGCGCCAACGGCTACGGCGAGCGCTCCGGCAACGCCAACCTCTTCACCGTCGTGGCCAACCTGCAGCTCAAGCGCGGGTTCGACCTGGTGCCGGCGGCGGCGCTGGCCGACATGACCCGCATCGCCCACGCGATCACCGAGGTCACCAACGTGACCCCCAACTCCCACGCCCCCTACGTGGGCACCTCGGCCTTCGCGCACAAGGCGGGCCTGCACGCCAGCGCCATCAAGGTCGACCCGAACCTCTACCAGCACATCGACCCCGCGCTGGTCGGCAACGACATGCGCATGCTGGTCTCCGACATGGCCGGCCGCGCCTCGGTCGAGCTCAAGGGCCGTGAGCTGGGTTACGAACTGACCCCCGAGTCCACCAAGACGCTCGTGGGCAGGGTGAAGGACCTGGAGGCCAAGGGCTACACCTTCGAGGCCGCCGACGCCTCCTTCGAGCTGCTGCTGCGCGACACCGTCCACGGCGCTCGCAGGCGCCACTTCGAGGTCGAGTCGTGGCGGGTGATCGTGGAGCGCACCAAGGGCGGCGAGGTGATCAGCGAGGCCACCGTCAAGGTCCACGCCAAGGGTGAGCGCATCGTCGCCACCGGCGAGGGCAACGGCCCGGTCAACGCGCTGGACAAGGCGGTCCGGCTGGCCCTGGAGAAGCTCTACCCCGAACTGGCCAAGCTGGAGCTGGTCGACTACAAGGTCCGCATCCTGGAGGGCTCGCACGGCACGGGCGCCATCACCCGCGTCCTCATCACCTCCAGCGACGAGAGCGGCGAGTGGGCGACCGTGGGCGTCGACGAGAACATCATCGAGGCCAGCTGGCAGGCGCTGGAGCAGGCGGTCACCTTCGGCCTGCTGCGCTCGGGCCGCGAGCTGTAGCGAATACCGCGGGCTGTAGCGAACCCGCGGGCTGTTGTGAACCCGCGGGCTGTTGTGAACCCGCGGGCGCCGGCGGATCCGGACGCCGGACCCGGCCCGCGGTCCCGGCCCAACCCTGGCCGAATCCCGGCCCAACCCCGGCCCAACCCCGGCCGGACTCGGCCGGGATGCCGGGTGGGCCGGTGACGGCTAGAAGATCGAGGCCTTGAAGGTGACCGGGCCGTCAGCGGCCTGCACGGTCACCTTCCCCCCTGCGCACGACACCTTGGGCTGGTCCGTGCCCGGCACGATCACCGTCAGGACGGACCGCGCGGCAGGCGAGACGACCGCGGTGGCCGGGTTCTTGGACATGTACGTCGGCGACACCCAGCCGAGGCTGCCGCCCCGCTCGACCTTCTGCCCGCCGAGCGGCTTGCAGTCCGCCAGCTGCACCAGGCTGACCTTGAACTTGCCGTCGCCCAGCACCACCTTGCCGCCGGCGTTGGAGACCTGCTTGAGCGCCGAGTCGAAGCGCCAGATGCTGCTGACCTTCTTGCCGCCGCCCGCCGTGTCGAGCACGGCCATCACGTCCTGGTCGTGGTTGACGAGCACCGACCTGGTACGGCTGACGCCGTACGCCTTGTCGGTGAGCTGGTAGCGCTGCCTGTCCTTGTCGTAGGAGGTCTTCACCAGCCTGGTGGCGGTCCTGGGCCGGAAGCGGGCGCCGACCACGGTCGGGACGTTGTGCGCCTCGGGGGACATGGTCCAGTACCTGTAGCGGGTGGACTCGTAGGAGTGGAAGCCCGCGTCGACCAGCACGTCCCTGCCGTGGGCGAAGTAGGTGAGGCCGAGGTGGTCCTCGTGGCCGTGGAATTTGGCGCCCGGACCGAACCTGATGGAGTAGTGCGCCGCTTCGGGCTTGTTCCAGGCGGTCCTGCCGTACGCGTAGCCGGCCTTGAAGACCTTGACCTTCTCCGACGGGTTGGGGAAGCCGGTGGGCTCGTGGTCGGCGCCGCCGTCGCCGATCGGCACCATGTAGCCGTTGGGCCTGGTGGAGTGCATGATGAAGGTGCCCAGCCTGCCCCAGCGTTCGGCGATCTCGCCCGGCACCTTGCGACCGCAGTCCTTGAGGTTGTCCATCGCGACCTTGAGCCGGTCGTGGACGTAGATGGCGTAGCGGGGGGCCTGCTCCATCAGCGCGCCCTGCGAGTCGATGTCGAGCCGCACGGTCTTGGTCAGCCGCTTGATCGCGTGGTCCTGCCAGCGCCTGTCGCCGAGGCGGCAGCCGATGCCGAGCAGCGCGATGTCCTGGTCGATGCCGTGGTTGTGGCCCCACTCGTAGAGGCGGTCGTCGCCCAGGACCCTGGCGTGCTCGACCAGGCTCTGCTTGAGCCACGGGGCGTCGACGTGCTTGCTCAGGCACACCAGGGCCGGGGTGCGCAGGGCGATGGGATGCTCGGCCCACGCGTAGGGGCTGGCGGGGGAGCGGCGGGGGTTGTCCTTGACCCAGTCCTTGGCGATCTCGGTGGCCCTGGCGAGATAGCGCGCGTCGCCGTTGCCCTCGTACTCGGCGACCAGGCGGCCCATCCAGCGCAGGGAGTGGAACACCATGCCCCAGGACCGGTTGCGGTAGGGGTTGGTGCGCCAGTCGACGTCCTGGCCGATCTTGACGGGCGGCAGGTCGAGGAAGGAGATCTCGCCCTTCATGACGTCACCGGCGGTCGGCGTGGCGGGCAGCCAGTCGCCCTGGCACTCGGCGGTGCGTTTCACGGCCGCGCTCGCGGGGTGGACCAGCCCTCCAAGGGCGAGCAGGAGGGCAAGGGGGAGAGCGAGGCGGCGCACGCCAGATCCTTCCGGAACGAACCGAGGGGGCGGAACATGCTGTCCGGAATAAGATCACCTGGTCAAGCCGGGATGGGACATCGTTATCGTGACGGCATGAACATCGTGATTCCCGACACGACGGCCTGCCGTATGTCGCTCGAAGTCGCCACTGCCTTCCATACGCCGGCGCTGCTCAACCACTCCGTCCGCGCCTACGTCTGGGCCGCCGCCTACGCGCGGGACCGTGCCATCTCCTTCGACGCCGAGCTGCTCTACGTGTCGGCGATGCTGCACGATCTGGGCCTCGCGAAGGCCTTCGACAACCACTCCGTGCCCTTCGAGGAGGCGGGAGGGCACGTGGCGTGGGTGTTCGGCGCGGGCGCCGGCTGGCCCGTCGAGCGGCGGCAGCGCGCGGCCGAGGTGATCGTCCGGCACATGTGGGACGAGGTGGACGTCGAGAAGGACCCCGAAGGGCACCTGCTCGAACTGTCCACCAGCATGGACATCTCCGGGCGCGGCACCGAGGCCATCCCCGCCGGGCTGCGCGACGAGGTGCTGGCGCGCTACCCGCGGCTCGGCCTCGCGAAGGAGTTCGTCGCCTGCTTCGAGAGCCAGGCCGAGCGCAAGCCGGACAGCCTGGCGGCGACGTTCGTGCGCGGCGGGTTCGCCGCCCGCGTGGCGGCCAACCCGCTGGACCGCTAGATCCCTAGGACTTGGGGCCCGCGCTCTGGACGACCTCGAAGGACCAGAGCTCCGAGCCCGTGGCGGCGGGGCCCTGGCCGTGACCGTGACCCTGCCCCTGGCCGTGCCCGTGGCCCTGGCCCTGCGCCTGCCCCTGCGCGTCGGCCTGGGCCTGCGCGTGCCCGGCCTCGAAGGCTCTGCTGGACTGCCAGTTCTGGAAGTCCTCCTCGCTGCGCCAGCGGGTGTAGACGAGGTAGGTGTCGGTGCCCTCGACGGGGCGCAGCAGCTCGAACCACTCGAAGCCGTCGGAGGACTCGACCATCCCGGCCCGCCCGGAGAAGCGGCGTTCGAGCTCCTCGCGCATCTCCGCCGGGACGGACAGCACGTTGATCTTCACTACGGACATGGGATCCACCCTCCCATACGTCATCTTTTTGCCCGCCATTGGCGCTGAGCTTCACACTTTGGTCTGCCACATCGCGGAATGCGGGGTAGGGTCCGCAACGCAGCCTCGCGCACAGTGGCGAGGCTCATCAGAAGGAGAAGCAGTTGTCTGAAGGCACCGTGAAGTGGTTCAACGCCGAGAAGGGCTTCGGGTTCATCGCGCCCGACGACGGTAGCGCGGACGTTTTCGTCCACTACTCGGCCATCGCCACCAGCGGCTACCGCTCGCTCGAGGAGAACCAGCGGGTCTCGTTCGAGACCACTCGCGGCCCCAAGGGGCTGCAGGCCGAGGACGTCGTCCCGCTGTAACCGAATGCTGTAACCGAACGGAGGCGGGGTCCCGGCGGGCCCCGCCTCGTCATTTCACCACCCGCTTCGGCGGCGCCGGCCGTTCCAGGTCGACCCGCGCCACCGCCGGCAGCAGGTCGGTCGCCAGCGCCTGCATGACGTGCGGCACGGTCACCGTGGCCAGCTGGTGCCGCAGCACGCTGATCGGCACCCTGTCGTCGGCGGTCACGCGCAGCCGCAGCCGGGGCCGGTCCCTGTCGCCCGCCAGCGTCGCGCGGGCCGCCTGCACCGACGGCAGCGCGCACAGCTCGGTCGAGGCGGCCTTGGCCACCGCCTGGGCGGCGACCGTGGTCTCGCCCTCCGTGCCGCTGTCCACCCTGATCTCTCCCAGCGTGTCCGTACGGCCCTGCGCCACCAGCCAGCGCATCCCGACCAGCGCCACGATCACCGCGAGCACGGCCAGCGCCCACCAGATCCACGGCGAGTACCTGGCGAAGAAGTCGATGACCGGCCGGCCGACCAGCGGCTCGGCCGCCGGCGCCCAGTCCTGCGGCAGCACGCGCAGCCCGCGCGCCAGCGCCAGGCCGCCGCCGACGACGAACAGCAGGCCGAGGACGGCCAGCCCGGTACGGTTGCCGCGCCCCGTCGTCATCGCCGCTCCTTCATCGAGACGGACACGCGGTGGTCGGCGATGGGGTCGAGCGCCTCGATCCTGGCGGTCACCGCGTGCAGCACGGCCTCCGACAGTCTGGCGTCGTCCCAGCCCGAGGCGCGGGCGACGACGGTCACGCTGCCCCGCCGTACGGTGGCCTTGGCCGAGTGCACGCCGGGCACGTCCTCCGCCGCGCGGGCGAGCGCGGCGGCGAACCCTCTCGGGCGCAGCCCGATGACGAGGTCGGGGTC
Source organism: Nonomuraea sp. NPDC003804 (assembly GCF_040610675.1). Taxonomy (NCBI): domain Bacteria; kingdom Bacillati; phylum Actinomycetota; class Actinomycetes; order Streptosporangiales; family Streptosporangiaceae; genus Nonomuraea; species Nonomuraea sp. NPDC003804. The sequence goes on along the minus strand of NZ_JBEXMT010000011.1, from coordinate 45,204 downwards.
GCCGGTGTGCACGGGCACCGTGCGGACGCGCCCGCCGCGCAGGGCCAGGATTAGCAGCACGAGTCCGACGAGCACCAGCACGGCGGCCCCGGCGAGGACCGCGGGCTGGTCCCATCGCGTCGTCGTCGCCCACGACAGCAGGACACCCTGCGGGAGCCAGCTCACCGGCCGCCCGGTGAGCGTCGTGACGATCTCGACGGCCGCGACGAACCCGACCGCCGCCAGCGCCAGCGCGGCCAGCGACGCCGGGATCGTCCTGCGCGACCTGAACGCGTGCCGCGCCGCCCGGTCGGCGGCCGGATAGGGTGGCGGGACGGGCTGCGCTCCGGGCGCCGCGGGATGCGGGACCGTCGGCCACCCCTCCTCCTCCGGTACGGCCGGCAGCGTCATGGCCGGACCTCCAGGCTCGTCACGCGCACGTCGACCTGCGCCACCTCGAGGCCGGTCAGCTCCAGCACCCTGCGCGCGACGTGCCCCCTGATCTCCGCGGCCACGGCGGAGATGAGCGAGGGGTACTCGAGCGCCACGTCCAGCCAGATCATGGTCAGGTCGCCGTCGACCCGGGCCACGGGGGCGTGCCGGCGGGCGACCGCGCGCACCATGTCCACCTCGCCGGCGGCCTGAAGGGCGATTCCGGAGACGACCCGCTCGCCGATGCGGGTACGGCCCCGCTGCTCGGCGGGCACCCGCTGGGCGGGGATGACGATCGAGGCGCTCGTGGTCATCGTCGCCTCGAGGAGAAGCCCGACAGGTCGATCGCGCCGGTCTCGGCCATGCGACCGATCAGGAGCCCAAGCCCGCCCAGCACGAGGACCAGCAAGAACGCGCTCAGGCCGCCGAAGGCGGCGGTGAGGCCGAGGATGATGCCGACGGCCATGCCGATGATCGGCAGCACGTGGATGGTGCTCATCAGTCCTCCAGGTCGTCGATCGCCACGTTGACGGGGCGGCTGCCGACCAGCGGCGCGACGGCCATGCGCACCTCGTCGGCGGTGATGTACAGGGGACGGCCGCCCTTGGCGACGATGGCGATCTCCACCTGGTCGTCGCGGACGGCCACGCCGGCCAGCCGCTCGCCGGGAAGGTACGTCGCCACGGTGCCGTACGGGCCGCCCGAGAGCGCCGACACGCCCGGGCAGTTCCGCACCCGCTCGGCGATGGCGTGGGCCAGCCCGTCGTCGGTCATTGGACTCGTGACTCCCGCTGGCCCGAGCTGTCGGGGAGCCTGGCCGACTCGGGCAGGTGGACGTCGTTCACGTTGACGTTCACCTCGGTCACCTCGAGGCCGGTCATGCGCTCGATGGCTGCTATCACGTTCCTGCGGACGGCGCCGGCCAGGTCGGGGATGGCCGCGCCGTACTCCACGATGAGGTCGAGGTCGACCGCCGCCTGGCGCTCGCCGACCTCCACCTGCACGCCCTGGGTGACGCTCCGCTCCGCGCCGACCATGCCGCGCATGGCGCCGATGGCGCGCCCGGCGCCGCCGCCCATGTCGTGGACGCCGGCCACCTCGCGCGCGGCGAGTCCGGCGATCTTCGCGACCACGCCGTCGGCGATGGTGGTCCTGCCCTGCTCGGTGACGAGGGTGTCGTTCTGTGTCCTCGCTCGCGGCACGGTGGTCGTCGTGCTGCCGCTGTTGCTGGGCATCGCTTCTGCCACGATCGGTCACCCCCGCTCGGGAAACGAGTCTCTCGTCCTGTTGCCGGGTGATTGTTGGCCATTCGCGGTTTAAAGGGGGTTTTGGCGATTAATGGAGCCGCCGAGGCATCGGGTGGACGGCACTAGCCTTGTCATGTGCGTATAGCGAGGTTCTCCACAGGCGACGAGGTCGTCTTCGGCGTGGTCGAAGGCGATGTCGTCTCAGCGATCGCCGGGCACCCCTTCAACCAGGTCCAGTTCACCGGTGAGCGCTACCCGCTCGCCGATGTGCGGCTGCTGGCCCCGATGCTGCCCAGCAAGGTCATCGCCATCGGCAGAAACTACGCCGAGCACGCCAAGGAGCTCGGCAACGAGGTGCCCGAGGAGCCGCTCATCTTCATGAAGCCCTCCACCTCGGTCATCGGCCACGGCGACGCGATCGCCTACCCCACCGCCCAGTCGCAACGGGTCGACTACGAGGGCGAGCTGGCGGTGGTGATCGGCAGGCTCTGCCGCGAGGTGCCGGTCGAGCGCGCCAAGGACGTCATCTTCGGCTACACCTGCGCGAACGATGTCACCGCTCGCGACCTGCAGAAGAAGGACGTGCAGTTCACCAGGGCGAAGGGGTTCGACACCTTCTGCCCGATCGGGCCGTGGATCCAGACCGACCTCGACCCCGCCGACCTGGCCCTGACCACCACGGTCAACGGCGAGGTCCGGCAGAGCGGTCGCACCTCCCAGCTCATCAACGACATCCCCGCGCTGGTGGCCTATGTCAGCGCGGTCATGACGCTGATTCCCGGTGACGTCATCCTGACCGGTACCCCCGCGGGTGTGGGCCCGCTCGAGATCGGGGACGAGGTCAGCGTCGGCATCGAAGGCATCGGCACTCTGACGAACAAGGTGGTCTCTCGTGACTGAAGTACGGGTGCGCTTCGCCCCGTCTCCCACTGGCATGTTCCACGTCGGCGGCGCCCGCACGGCGCTGTTCAACTGGGCGCTGGCCGAGCAGTCCGGCGGCAGGTTCGTGCTGCGCATCGAGGACACCGACGCCACGCGTAACCGCCCCGAGTGGACCGAGGGCATCATCTCGGCGCTCGACTGGATCGGCATCAACGGCACCAACCCGGTCTTCGAGGGCCCCTACTTCCAGTCGGCCTTCGAGCCGCAGCACCGGGAGGCCGTCGCCAAGCTGCTGGCCGACGGCAGGGCCTACTACTGCGACTGCACCCGCGAGGACCTGGTCGCGCGCACGGGCTCCGAGCACAAGGGCTACGACGGCTTCTGCCGTGAGCGTGGCCTGACCTCGGGCGCGGTCCGCTTCCGCACGCCCGACGAGGGCGTCACGGTCGTCGACGACGTCATCCGCGGCCGGGTGGAGTTCCCCAACAGCGCGCAGGAGGACTTCGTCATCGCGCGCACCGACGGCTCGCCGCTCTACGTCATCGCCAACGCGGTCGACGACATCACCCAGAACATCACCCACGTCGTGCGGGGGGAGGAGCACCTGGGCAACGCCGCCAAGCAGATGCTGCTGTGGCCCGCGCTCGGCGCCAGGCCGCCGGTGTGGGCGCACCTGCCGGTGATCGTCAACGAGCAGCGTAAGAAGCTGTCGAAGCGGCGCGACAAGGTGGCGCTGGAGTCCTACCGCGAGGAGGGCTACCTCGCCGAGGCGATGGTCAACTACCTCATGCTGCTCGGCTGGGGCACCGGCGAGGACCGCGAGATCATGCCGTGGGCCGACATGATGCCCAGGTTCCGCCTGGAGGACGTCAACTCCGCCAGCGCCTTCTTCGACGAGAAGAAGCTGCGGGCCTTCAACGGCGAGTACATCCGGGCCCTGCCGCTGGAGACCTTCGAGGAGCGCTGCCTGCCGTACCTCGACCCCTCGTGGGACGCCGAGCTGTTCAGCAAGGTCGCCGTGCTGGCCCAGACCCGCATCGCCGTGCTGTCGGAGATCAGGTCGAACGTGGAGTTCCTGTTCGTCGAGGAGCCGGTCTTCGACCATGCCTCGTGGGACAAGGCGATGAAGGCGAACGCCCCCGAGATCATCGAGGCCTACCTGGAGCGGCTGGAGACGGTCAACTGGGATCCCGAGTCGCTCAAGGAGGCGCTGGAGGACGTCGGCGTCGCCCTGGGCGGGCTCAAGCTCAGCAAGACCCAGGCCCCGGTGCGCGTGGCGATCACCGGCCGGACGGTGGGCCTGCCGCTGTTCGAGTCGATCGAGGTGCTGGGGCGGGAGCGCTCGCGCGAGCGCCTGCGCGCCGCACTGGCGCGACTGCGAGGCTGAGCGTGGTCCCGGCCGCCATCGCGAGCCAGACCCCGGTGACACCGAGCCACGAGCTCAGCAGATAGGCGAGGGGCAGCTGTACGGCGAAGCCCGCCAGCGTGGCGGCGAGCAGTCGGCTGCCCCTTCCGCTCGCCTGGGCCACCCCGCCGGCCGCGATGAGGCCGCCGAAGGGCACCAGGTAGAGCGTCATCCAGCGCAGGAAGCTGACGGCGGCGGCGGAGTCGTCGGTGAAGAGAGCCGCGGCGGGCTCGGCGACGGCGTTGAGCACCAGCGCCACCAGCGCGCCGCAGGCCAGTCCCGTCACGAGCGGCGAGCCGGTCGCCTCCGAGCGGGCCGTACGGATCATGGCGGCCTGCCGCAGGGCGTAGAACGCCATCACACCCGCCAGCATGATCTTCATGCCGATGCCGTACCCGGCCTGCGCGGCGACGCCGAAACGGGCGACGATCTCGATGAGGAGCAGCCCGACCAGGGCGCGGGCCAGGAAGTCCGCTGAGATCGGCAGGCCGGTCCTGAGGATCTCCCAGGCGCCTTCACCGCCCCCGGCGTCGCGGGGCGCCATCTTCGCGAGCGTCCGCAGGGAGACCGCCAGCGTGATGGCGCGCGCGAGCACGGTGGCCAGCGCGGCGCCCTGGACGCCCATGCCCGCGCCGTAGATGAACACCGGGTCGAGCACGATGACCAGCGCGTTGCAGATCAGCGCGTTGCGCATCGGGATCCTGGTGTTGCCGAGCCCCTTGACCACGCCGTCGGCCAGCGACTGCGCGAAGTAGATCGGCAGGCCCGCCATCGAGATCAGGAAGAAGTCGGCGGTCAGCGCGGCCGAGGCGGCGTCGGCGGTGAGCAGTCGCGCCAGCGGCTCGCGCAGCAGCAGGCCGGGAACCGCGACCGCGGCCGAACCCACCAGCCACAGCCGCCAGCCCGACCTGATCAGCGGCGCGATGGGAGCCTTGCCGTCCCTGCGGCCGACCAGCACGGTGACGCCGGTGACGAGGGACATGATCAGCCCGTAGGCGAAGTACTCGGTGGTGGTCGCCACGGTCACCGCCGCCACGGCGGCGTCGCCGAGGCTGGAGACCCAGAGCAGGTCGATGACGCTCACCGCGACGACCGCGGTGAGCAACTCCACGTAGATGGGCAGGGCCAGACGGATCACGACTTACCTCGATTCGCTATATCTCGTTTAGAGGTATAGCGATACGATGCGCCCATGGCAAGTGGCGGGGATCTGACGCTGATGATCCTGGGATTCCTCAACCAGCGGCCGATGCACGGCTACGAGCTCAAGTCGCGGCTGGCCGCGCTCACCGGGCACCTGCGCCCGGTCAGTGACGGCGCGCTCTACCCGGCCATCGCGCGGATGGAGAGCAAGGGGCTGCTGGAACGGCACGAGGAGGAGGGCGCGGCCGCGGCGCGCAGGCAGGTGCTCACCATCACCGCCGAAGGGCGGGAGGAGCTGATGCGGCGGCTGCGGGAACCGGCCGAGCTGGACATCAGCGACCAGACGCGCTTCTTCGCGCTGCTGACGTTCCTGTCGGCGCTGGAGGACCCTTCACTCCAGGCCGAGGTGCTGCGCAGGCGTCTGGCCTTCCTGGACAGGCCGACGAGCTTCTTCTACGAGGACGGCAGGCCGCTACGGGCCGAGGAGACCCCCGACCCGTTCCATCGCGGCATGCTGCTGATCGCCCGAGCCACCGGCACGGCCGAGCGCGACTGGCTCAGGGCGACCATCGCGGAGCTGACGGGCTCCGGCCGGGTCGGCGACCCGTGAGCAGGAGCCGCCCGCCGGCGCGGGCCGGCAACGCGTGAGCGGCGGCCGCCCGGCCGGGACCGGGGGCGGCGGCTGCTAGTCGAGACCGCGGCGCTTGAGCAGCGGCTCGATGCGCGGGTCGCGCCCGCGGAAGTTGCGGAAGGCGGTCAGCGGGTCCATCCCGCCACCACGCGACAGCAGCTCCTTGCGGAAGTGGTCGCCGTTCTCCCTGGCGAGCCCGCCGTTCTCCTTGAACCACTCCACGCTCTCGGCGTCGAGCACCTCGCTCCAGATGTAGGAGTAGTAGCCGGCGCTGTAGCCGCCGGCGAAGATGTGGGCGAAGTAGTTGGTCCGGTAGCGCGGCCTGACCAGCGGGAAGGCGATCTGGGCCGCCTCCAGCGCGGCCGCCTCGAACGCCTCGGCGTCCGCCACGCTCTCGCCCGGCGCGAGCCTGTGCCATGCCCAGTCGAGCAGCGTGGCGGCCAGGTACTCGACCGTCATGAAGCCCTGGTTGAACTTCTCCGCCGCCTTCATCTTCTCCACCAGCTCGGCGGGCATGGGCTCGCCGGTCTCGTGGTGCTTGGCGTAGTTGGCGAGGATCTCCGGCCAGGTCGTCCACATCTCGTTGACCTGCGAGGGGTACTCCACGAAGTCGCGGGGCACGTTGGTGCCCGACACCCGGGGGTAGCGCACCTCGGAGAACAGGCCGTGCAGGGCGTGGCCGAACTCGTGGAAGGCGGTGTTGACCTCGTCGTAGGTGAGCAGGGTCGGGCCGCTCGCGGGCTTGGTGATGTTGAGGTTGTTCATCACCACCGGCTTGTCGCCGAACAGGTACGACTGGTCGACGAGGTTGTTCATCCACGCGCCGCCGCGCTTGGTGGCCCTGGCGTAGGGGTCGAGCGCGAACAGGCCGAGCGGCGAGCCGTCCTCGTTGAACACCTCGAAGATCGTCATGTCCTCGTGGTAGCCCTTGAGGTCGGGCCGCTCGGTGAAGGTCACGCCGTACAGCTGGGTCGCGGCGTGGAAGACGCCGTCCCTGAAGACCCTGTTGAGCTCGAAGTAGGGCCGCATCGCGTCGGCGTCGAAGTCGTAGCGCGCCTTGCGCACCCTCTCGGCGTAGAACGACCAGTCCCACGGCTCGATCTCGAACCCGGCCTGCTCGGCCAGCGCCTCCGCCTCCTTCCTGGCGTTGCGGACGGCCGGCCCGACGAGCTGGCCGAGCATCTCCTCGACCGCCTCGACGGTCTTGGCCGTCTGGTCGGCCACGACGTAGGCGGCGTGGGAGGGGAAGCCGAGCAGGGCGGCGCGCTCGGCGCGCAGGGTCGCCATCCTGACGGCCAGCTCCAGGTTGGGCCGGGCCCGCTCCACGCTGAGCGTGTAGAGCCTGCGCCTGGTCTCCCTGTCGGTCAGCTGGGCGAGCCCCGGCTGGTTGGTGAAGTTGAGCAGCGGCAGGACGTAGCGGCCGTCCTCCTGGCGGATCGCCGCGATCTGGGCCTCGTCGAAGCCGTCGAGCTCCTTGGGGTCCGTCACGACCAGGGCTTCTTCGGTGGAGGCCTTGAGCAGGTTCTGCGAGAACTCGGTGGAGAGCCTGGACAGCTCCTCGTTGAGCTCCCTCAGCCTGGCCTGCTCCTGCTCGCCCAGGTCGGCGCCGGCGCGGATGAAGTCCTCACGGTACTTCTCCAGCAGCCACGCCTCCTCGGCGTCCTCGGTGGTGACCCGTTTGATCCGCTCCCACAGGGCGCGGTTGAGCCTGACCTCGTCGCTGTGCTTGGTCAGCCGAGGGGAGACCTCGGTCTCGATGGCCATGATGCCGTCGGTCGAGTTGGACGCGGCGATGCTGAAGAAGACGGTCGCGGTCCTGTTGAGGATCTGTCCCGAGCGTTCGAGCGCCGCGATGGTGTTGTCGAAGGTGGGCGCTTCGGGGTTGTTCGCGATCGCGTCGACCTCGGCCAGGTGGTCGGCCATGCCGCGCTCGAAGGCCGGCAGGTAGTGCTCCTCGCTGATCTCCTCGAACCGGGGCAGCTGGTAGGGCAGGCTGCTGGGGGCGAAGAACGGGTTCTCAGCCAACGCTAGGGCTCCTCCACGTGGTGTTTTGTCCTCTTCAGCTTGGCACGAGCGAGCCGCGGACGCGCTGGTTGAGCAATCGTTTTGGCCTTGTGCCCCTACCTGGGCTATTCTTTCGGAGTCGCCAGCGAGCGGATCCCGACAGGGAAACGTGAGCGCGGTGGGGTATGGTGTAATTGGCAACACGACTGATTCTGGTTCAGTTATTCTAGGTTCGAGTCCTGGTACCCCAGCTCTGCAAACGGATGTCCGCACATGGACATCCGTTTTTGCGTTTCCGCGACATGCCTGGTGGGTAGGCCGTCAGTTTGGCTGTGCTCCACGAGGTGCGGTACAGTTACATCCGTTGCCGGGGAGACCCGGCACATCGCTTGTGGACAGGGTCCCGTCGTCTAGTGGCCCAGGACGCCGCCCTCTCAAGGCGGTAGCGCCGGTTCGAATCCGGTCGGGACTACCACTGTCGCAAGCCGCTTCGGTCCCGTCGTCTAGTGGCCCAGGACGCCGCCCTCTCAAGGCGGTAGCGCCGGTTCGAATCCGGTCGGGACTACATCGGCAGAAACCCGGATGTCCGCTGGCATCCGGGTTTCTTCGTTTTCCGGGTGGATCGCCGGCCCTGGCTAGACTCCGCCTCATGCGACGATCGGCCACGACGCTTTCCCGGCGCGCGATCGGCCTGATCGCAGGCGTTCCCACCGGGCTGGCCGGGCTCGGCTGGTGCGGCCTCGCCTGGGTGGCGGGGGAGCGCCGCGCCCGCACGGTCACCGCCACCCTCGTGCGGCTGGAGCGGGCCCGCCTGGCCGCCTGGTACGACCACCACGCGGGCGGTGCCCGGGGCGGCCGCGCCTACCTGGCGCTGCGCGGCCTGACCGGCCTGCTGGGCGGCTACCTGGCCGCCATGGGGGCGTTCGTCGCCGCCCTCCTCCTGTACGGCGGCGCCGCCCAGCTGGCGTCAGGGGAGGCGGACCTGCTGCCGCTGGAGTTCCCCGGCCTCCGCCTGATCGGCAGCAGCTGGGCCTACGGGCTCGTCCTCGGCGCGATCGTCCTGGCGCTGACCGGCGCCTGGAGCGCCGCGGTGATCGGTGTCGAGCGCCACCTCGCCGACCGCTTCCTCGGCCCCGATCCGAACGAGGCCATGACCCGCCGGATCGCGGAGCTGACCGTCTCCCGCTCCGGCATCGTCCGCGCGGTCGACGAGGAGCGCAGGCGGATCGAGCGCGACCTGCACGACGGGGTCCAGCAGCGGGGCGTGGCCCTGGCGATGCTGCTCGGCCGCGCCCGCCACACCGCCGACCCCGCCCTGCTCGACGAGGCCTACGTCGAGTCCAGGAGACTGCTCGACGAGTTGCGGAGCGTGGCCTGGCGGGTCTATCCCACCGCGCTCGACACGCTGGGGCTGCGGGAGGCGCTGACCGAGGTGGCCGACCGCTCGGCCGTACCGGTGCGCGTCGCGTACGCGGTCGGCGGGCGGCCGGCGCCGGAGATCGAGACCGCCGTCTACTTCGTGGCCAGGGAGGCCGTCACGAACGCGAACAAGCACGCGGAGGCAGGCCTGATCGTGGTCGAGGTGCGCGCACGGGAGGGGGAGGTGGCCGTGACGATCACCGATGACGGCAGGGGCGGCGCCGTACCGGGCGGTGGTCTGTCGGGGCTGGAGCGGCGGGTGCGCGCGCTGGACGGCAGCTTCGCCGTCGACAGCCCGCCGGGCGGCCCGACCACGGTGACGGCGAGGCTGCCGTGCGCCTGATCCTCGCCGACGACTCCGTGCTGCTCAGGGAAGGGCTGGCCCGGCTCCTGCAGGACGCCGGACACGAGGTGACGGCCGCGGTGGGCGACGCTGACGCGCTCATGGCCGCCGTGGCCGAGCACCGGCCCGACGTGGCGGTGATCGACGTGCGCATGCCGCCCTCCCACACCGACGAGGGGCTGAGGGCGGCGCTGGAGATCCGCGTCAGGTGGCCGGAGGTGGGCGTGCTCGTGCTCTCGCAGTACGTCGAGCAGGCCTCGGCGGCACGGCTGCTGGCCGGGCCCTCGGAGGGCCTCGGCTACCTGCTGAAGGACAGGGTCTCGGAGGTGGCCGAGTTCCTCGACTCGGTCGAGCGGGTCGGGTCGGGCGGCACGGTGTTCGACCCCGACGTCGTCCGGCGGCTGCTGGCGGCCGCGCCGCTCGGCACACTGTCCCCCCGCGAGCGGGCCGTGCTCGAACACCTGGCCACCGGCATGGTGAACACCGCGATCGCCGAGCGGTTGCACGTGTCGCAGAGCACGGTCGAGAAGCACGTCAACGCCGTCTTCGACAAGCTCGGGCTCGCGCCGACGCCCGGCTACAGCCGCAGGGTCCTGGCCATCCTCCGCTACCTCAACGGCTGAGCCGCACGGCCGTCACCACCACGCCCGCGGCGGCGGCCGTCACCAGCCAGAGCATGAACGTGGGGTACAGGTAGAACACCTGGATCCACATGGCGTCGCGCCCCCGGGCCAGGAACCTGAAGACGGGCGCCGCCGCCGCGCACAGCGCCAGGGGCGCCAGGAGCGGCAGCACCCACAACCGCCCCCATCCCGTACGGCGGGCCGCCCACCGCCGCGAGCGGGCCAGGCCGCGCGCCGCCAGGGCGACGGTCACCAGCGTCAGCAGCAGGAACACCAGGTCGGTGACCAGGTAAGGGTCCGACGGCGGCTCGGGGGTGCCGCCCTCGATCATGGCGACGAGACCGTCGAGGAGGGCGGAGCTGTCGCCGAAGGCCATGCCGGTGTTGGCCATGACCGCGATGCCGTAGCCGGACTCCGGCATGAGCAGTTGCTCGGCGGTCGAGGTGAACAGCTCGCCGCTGTGCCCGATCACCGGGTTTCCGCGCGGGGTCCTACCGATCGACCAGCCCAGCGCGTAGGTGTCGTTCTGCCGGGACGGCGTGCGCAGCTCCGCCGTGCTCGCGGGCGAGACGATCCCGGAGCGTTGCGCGATCAGCCATCTGGCCATGTCGTTCGCCGTGCTGATCACGCCGCCGGAGCCGTTGCCGAAGCCGGGCGGCTCGGGCACGGCGACCGCCTGCCCGAGGACGGTGAGGTGGCCGCGCGCGCTGTCCGGCATGTCGCGCTCGGTGTCGATCGTGCTGCTGTGGCTCATGCCGAGGGGGGTGAACACGTGGGTCTTGAGGTAGGCCGCGAACGGCTCCCCGCTGACCACCTCGACCAGCCGCGCGGCCACCTGGTAGTTGGTGTTGTGGTAGCTGAAGGCGGTGCCGGGCGCGGTGGCGAGCCGGGCGTCCTTCAGTCGCGCCACGGCGCCCTGGAGGGAGTCCGGCTGGGGCAGGCTCTTCTCGCGGAAGGTGGTGTCGGCCATGCCCGAGGTCTGGTTCAGCAGCTGGCGAACGGTGATCCGCGCGGCTCGTGGATCGGCCATCGTGAACTCGGGCAGGTAGCCGCGCACCGGCTGGTCGAGCCGGATCGTGCCCTTCTCCACCAGCTGCATGACGGCGAGCGAGGTGAACGACTTGCTCACCGAGGCGACGGCCATGGGGGTGTCGGCGGTCAACGGGGTGCCCGAGGCGGTCCTGCCGTACCCGGTGGCGTGGACGACCTTGGATCCCCGGGTGATCGCGACCGCCACCCCCGGCAGGCCCGTCCTCTCCTGGTAATCGGCGACGTAGGCGTCGACCTGGGCGGGGGTGATGTCCACGGCTGGTGGCGGGGCGGCGAGGAAGAGCGCGGTCAAGACGGCTGTGAGCATGCGCCGACGCTAGTGACGGCGGCGTGCCCGCGACCATGGCGAGAATCCTCCGCGTTCGTTACGGGAAACCGCCAGTTGACTAGATAGTGAAGCTATCCAATAATGGAGAGTGTCACTATCTAATCAGGAGGTGCCGAATGGCGATCATCACCCCGTGGATTCCCGGCCCCGCCGCGGCCCACGACCAGCCCGTGCAGGTCATGGCGTCGCGCTTCGAACTGCGCAGCCTGTGGCACGTGCCCGGCTTCCTGTTCCAGTCGATGCGCATCCTGCTGCAGGCCCGGCGGAGCCCCGGCGCGGTCGGCGCCACGCTGAAGGCCGCCCCCCTGCGCCGGACGTTCTGGACCCTGTCGGCCTGGACGTCCGACGAGGCCCTGTCCACCTTCGCCCGCAGCCAGCCGCACCGCAGCATCATCGGCGCCTACCGCGACCGGATGGCGGGCTCCACGTTCAAGTTCTGGACCGCCGAGCGGCCGGCGGACTGGGCCGAGGCGCACACCCGCCTGAAGGAGGGGTGAAGGCCCGCCGGCCGCACCCGGCCCTCACCCGGACCCCACCGGTCGCCACGGCCACCTCGCCGCCGCGACCAGGCAGGTGATCCTCCGCCCGGAGACGCGCAAGCCCCCCGCCGGGCACCGGCGGGGGGCTGCGCAGGGTCAGGAGGTCGAACGGGCCTTGAAGAGCGCTCGCTTGGCCGCCTTCGCCACATGCTTGTCCGGGTGGACCTGCGAGATCAGCTCCAGCAGCTCCTCCACATGCGCGTGCGGGATCTTCCAGATCACCTCGAGCAGGTTGTTGAGCAGGTCGGGCCCGATGTCACGCAGGCTGCTCACGAACTCCGCCCGCCCGAGACCGGCGGAGATCGTCCACATGTCCAGGATGAGCCAGTGGGTGTCGTCCTGGGTGGGCTCGGGAGCGCCTTCCACCTCCAGCTGCGTCAGGTGGGTGGCCGCGTACGGGCGCAGCGAGGGCTCCTTCAGCGCCGCCTGCCAGGCCGGGATCGCGTCCTCGCCGAGCGTGCCGACCACGCTCGCCGCCTGGACCCTGATCAGCGCGTCGGTGTCGTCCTCGCCGGCCGCCTCCAGCAGCTCGCGGGCGGCCTCGCCCGGCTCGCGCAGCTCCATCCACGCCGCGAACTCCGCGTCGGCCTCGTCCTCGGGCAGCTCGGCGCTGAAGGCCAGCAGTTCGAGGGCGGTCATCGCGTCGATCGCCGGGCGGGCGTCGAGCTCGATGTCGGCGTCGTCGACCAGGTGCACGACGCCCTCGGTGCCGAGGGGAGTGAGCGTGACCTCGTCGCCGGTGACGGTGAGCATGCCGTACCCGACGAGCCAGTCGAGCACCGGCGCCAGCGGGTCGCCGTAGTGGTCGCGGGCGGCGGCCCAGGCGTCGGCGCCGAGCTCGTCGATGTCGGCGGCGGCCTCGGCGAGCTCCTCACGCAGCGCGGCCAGCCCGCGCGAGCCGCCGCCCAGCAGCAGGCGGACCAGCAGCCCGCGGCTGAGGCCGCCGAGCGCCATCGTGAGGTCGTCGTCCTCCAGCTCGGGGTCGCCGTAGTCGACGGAGTGGAGGCCGAGCATCCAGGCGTCGAGCACGTCCTCGTCGTCGTCGAAGGGCCACTCGGCGGTGTCGTCGTCGACGCTGACGGTGTCGTCGCCGTCGGGTTCGAGGAACTCCAGGTCGACCGCGAGGTTCCAGATGTTCCACAGCTGGGGGACGGCCTTGGACAGCGAGCCCTCGGTCGCCGGCCTGGGCAGGCCGATGACGGCCAGCGCCTCCTCCACCTCGGCGTCGGACAGCAGGCTGTCCTCGCCCACCTCGCGCGCGTCGCCGACCCAGACCGCGAGGTCGCGGGCCTTGGCGATGAGCGGGACGGCCCGCGCCGCGGCGGCGAGCTCGGCGTCGGGGCGCAGCCGGATCGTGGGCAGGTCGGCCAGGTCGTCGGCGAAGGGCTCGAAGTCGCCGAGGTCGCCGGTCTCCTCGCGCACGTCCTCGTCGTCGTCGATGAGGTCCTCCATGGCCTCGACGAAGTCGTCCTCCAGATCGTCGAGCTCGTCGAGCAGATCATCGAGGGAGTCGGAGCCCTTGGCCAGCTTGTCGGTGTCCGACAGGAAGGTCAGATAGGCGCGCACCGCGCCGATCATCCCGTCGGCCGCCTCGTCCGGATCCTCGACGACCTTGGGCATGCGGTCGAGCAACACCGTCCTGAGGTCGGCGCGGCGCCACCGGGCGACGTCGTCGGAAGCGGACAGCCGGTGCCACAGCGCGGCAGGGCCGACCAGGTCGGGGTCGCTGGCCGGGGCGTGTTCCCGTGCCCACACGATGAACTCTTCGAGCAGGGGACGCAGCTCATCGGCGGCTAGCTCGATGCGATCTGTCACCCACTCAGGCTAGTGCGCTCCGGCTGCGGTCGGCCCACGAAATCGACGGAGCGCCGATCACGAAAAGTCGCGAAACGGGGGGACGGAGCGCGTGGGAGCGCGTCCAACCGCTCCCACACCGGTCATCCCGTACGGCACGCGCGGTCAGTTGGCCCGGCGCATCGCCTCGGTGATCCGTTCGGCGGCGGCCATGACCGGCACCGCGTGCAGCCTGCCGGGCGTGCGGGTCAGGCGCTCGATCGGTCCGGATACCGAGACGGCCGCGACCACCTTGCCGCCCGTGCCCCTGATGGCCGCCGAGACGCTGGCGACGCCCTGCTCACGCTCGCCGACGCTGTGGGCCCAGCCGCGCCGCCGTACGGAGGCGAGGGTCGCGGCGGTGAACTTGGCCCCGCGCAGGCCCCTGTGCAGCCGGTCGGGCTCCTCCCAGGCCAGCAGGATCTGCGCGGCGGACCCCGCCGTCATCGGCAACGCCGAGCCCACGGGGACGGTGTCGCGCAGGCCGCTGGTGCGCTCGGCCGCCGCGACGCAGACACGCTCGTCTCCCTGGCGGCGGTACAGCTGCGCGCTCTCGCCCGTCAGGTCCCTGAGCTGGGTCAGGACGGGCGAGGCGACCGCGAGGAGCCGGTCCTCGCCGGCCGCGGTGGACAACTCCGACAGTCGCGGGCCGAGGACGAAACGGCCCTGCGTGTCGCGGGAGACGATCCGGTGATGCTCCAGCGCGACGGCCAGCCGATGCGCCGTGGGACGGGCCAGTCCCGTGGCCTGCACGAGCTGGGCGAGCGAGGCCGGGCCCGCTTCGAGGGCGTTGAGCACGAGAACGGCCTTGTCCAGTACGCCGACTCCGCTAGAGTTGTCCATACACCGATACTGCCGTCTCGACATATGAGAAGGCAAGTCGGGGCAATCTCAAGGAGGAGATCAATGGGCCGCACACTCGCGGAGAAGGTCTGGGAGCAGCACGTCGTGCGGCGTGCCGAGGGTGAACCCGACCTGCTCTACATCGACCTGCACCTCGTTCACGAGGTCACCAGCCCGCAGGCCTTCGACGGCCTGCGCATGGCGGGACGCAAGGTGCGCAGGCCCGATCTCACCATCGCCACCGAGGACCACAACGTCCCGACCGTGCTCGGCCCGATCTCCGACCCCGTCTCCAAGACGCAGGTCGAGACGCTGCGCAAGAACGCCGCCGAGTTCGGCGTCAGGCTGCATCCCATGGGCGACGCCGGCCAGGGCGTGGTCCACATCATCGGCCCGCAGTTCGGCCTGACCCAGCCGGGCATGACGATCGTGTGTGGCGATTCTCACACCTCCACCCACGGCGCCTTCGGCGGCATCGCGTTCGGCATCGGCACCTCCGAGGTGGAGCACGTGCTGGCCACGCAGACGCTGCCCGCCTACCGCCCGAAGACCATGGCC
Organism: Nonomuraea sp. NPDC003804; assembly: GCF_040610675.1. Classification (NCBI taxonomy): domain Bacteria; kingdom Bacillati; phylum Actinomycetota; class Actinomycetes; order Streptosporangiales; family Streptosporangiaceae; genus Nonomuraea; species Nonomuraea sp. NPDC003804. The sequence goes on along the minus strand of NZ_JBEXMT010000011.1, from coordinate 29,945 downwards.
ATCGAGGTCGGCGGCGAGCTGCCGGTGGGCGTCACGGCGAAGGACCTGATCCTGGCGATCATCGCGAAGATCGGCACCGGCGGCGGCCAGGGCTACATCGTCGAGTACCGCGGCGAGGCCATCCGCAAGCTCTCCATGGAGGGCAGGATGACCATCTGCAACATGTCCATCGAGGCGGGCGCCCGCGCCGGCATGATCGCGCCCGACGAGACGACGTTCGCCTACCTGAAAGACCGCCCCCACGCCCCCAAGGGCGAGGCGTGGGACCAGGCCGTCGAGCACTGGAAGTCGCTCAGGAGCGACGACGACGCCGTCTTCGACAAGGTCGTGGAGATCGACGCCACGACGCTGACGCCGTTCGTCACCTGGGGGACCAACCCGGGACAGGGGCTCCCGCTGGGCGCGGCCGTACCGTCGCCCGAGTCCTTCGCCGACCCCATCGAGCGGTCGGCGGCCGAGCGGGCGCTGGAGTACATGGGTCTGACGGCCGGCACGCCGCTGCGCGAGATCGAGGTCGACACCGTCTTCGTCGGCTCGTGCACCAACGGGCGCATCGAGGACCTGCGGGCCGCGGCCGACATCCTGCGCGGCCGGCAGGTCAAGACCCGCACGCTGATCGTGCCCGGCTCGATGCTGGTGAAGCTGCAGGCCGAGAAGGAGGGCCTGGACGAGGTGTTCGAGGCCGCGGGCGCGGAGTGGCGGCAGGCCGGGTGCTCGATGTGTCTCGGCATGAACCCCGACACGCTCGCCCCGGGCGAGCGCAGCGCCTCGACCTCCAACCGCAACTTCGAGGGCCGGCAGGGCAAGGGAGGCCGCACCCACCTGGTCTCGCCCGCGGTCGCCGCGGCCACGGCCGTGACGGGCCGGCTGACGGCTCCGGCGGACCTGTAACCCTCTCCGGCCTCACCACACGACTTCAAGGACAGCCACGATGGACGCTTTCACCACGCACACCGGCACGGCGGTGCCGCTGCGCCGCAGCAACGTCGACACCGATCAGATCATCCCCGCCGTCTGGCTCAAGCAGGTCAGCCGTACCGGCTTCGAGAAGGGCCTGTTCTCCGCCTGGCGCGAGGACCCCTCCTTCGTCCTGAACGACCCGGCCTACCAGGGGGCAAGCATCCTGGTCTCCGGCCCCGACTTCGGCACCGGCTCCTCGCGCGAGCACGCCGTCTGGGCGCTGCAGCAGTACGGCTTCCGCGTCGTGATCGCCGCCAGGTTCGGCGACATCTTCCGCAACAACTCCACCAAGATGGGCCTGCTCCCCGTCGTCCTGCCGGGCGACAGGGTCGAGGCGCTGCAGGCGGCCGTCGAGGCCGACCCGAACCTGCCCGTCACCGTCGACCTGGCCGAGCGGCAGGTCCGCTGGGCCGGCGAGGTCGTGGCCTTCGAGATCGACGACTACACCCGCTGGCGCCTGATGGAGGGCCTGGACGACATCGGCCTGACCCTGCGTCACGCCGACGACATCACCACGTACGAGAATGGTCGGCAGTCATGGCTGCCGACGACCGTCTAGAGGACGACGAACTGGCGCGGCGGTTGCGCGAGGCGCACCGCCGCGTCCGCCTGCTGCCCACGGCCCACCGAGAACGTTTCGCGCGCCGATACCTGGCCATCTGTGATCTCGCCAAACGTGATCCCGAACGTGCGGCGACCCGGTTGGCGACCTTCCTCGCCGAGCTGAACAGCGAATCCGACACGCCGGGTGCCCAAAAAAACGCGTCTGGTGATTGAGTTCCTTCGCAATCCCCCTTTAGATTCAACCCGTAAGGGGTTTCTCGACCGTTGGACTCGTTGCTGGAACCCCGAGCCGTAACAGGGGGAGCGAAACCTACATGAACAAGCGGGAACTCGTCGACGCCATCGCGGACCGGGTGGGCGACAAGAAGACGGCGACCGAGGCCGTGAACGCCATTCTCGACGCCATTCAGAAGGCCGTCGCGAGTGGCGACAAGGTCTCGATCACGGGCTTCGGCGCGTTCGAGATGGTCCACAAGCCGCAGCGCACGGCCAGGAACCCGTCGACCGGTGCTGAGATCAAGGTGGCCGAGAGCTGGGGGCCGAAGTTCCGTCCTGGCTCGGACTTCAAGGAGCTGGTCAACGCCGGAGGCAAGAAGGCCGCCAAGAAGAAGTAAGTAACTACGGAGCGCCCGGACACCCGATAAGGGGGTCCGGGCGTTTTATTTGCGAAATCCAGGTGTGCTATTTGCGTAAGCGGGCCGCTCAGCCGGGCACCGGGAAAGTCGACAGCGTGACATAGGTGATCTCCTCTCCGGAGACGCCGAGATTCACACGCTGTCCCGTACGCAACAGCCGTAGCGGCCCCGCGTCGAACGCCTCCGCGCCGAACTCCAGCACACTTCCGTCGTCGAGGAACACCGACCCCGAACGGGTCTCCGGATCGAAACTCCGCACCGTCGCCTGCACGAGCCCCAGCGTAAATCGTTTGACCCCCGCACAGGGAACCGGTGAGGATCCCGCTTCGTGCCCGTTGCGCAAAGCGTCTGGCGGAACTCCGCCTTCCGGCGGCTGGTCGGCGCCGACGTCCTCAGCCAGTTCGGCACCCAGGTGACGCTGGTGGCCCTGCCGCTGACCGCCCTGCTGGTGCTGGACGCGACACCGTTCCAGCTCGGCCTGCTCACCGCCGCGGAGATGGCCGCCTTCCTGGTCATCGGCCTGCCGGCCGGCGTGTGGGCGGACCGGATGCGCCGCCGTCCCATCCTGGTCGCCGCCGACGGCGTGCGCGCGCTGGCGCTGTTCAGCGTCCCGGTGGCGGCCTTCGCCGACGTGCTGACGCTCGCCCAGCTCTACGCCGTCGCGCTGGTCATCGGGGTCGGCACCGTCTTCTTCGACGTCGCCCACATGAGCCTGCTGCCCTCGATCGTCCGCAAGGACGGCCTGTCCACCGGGATCGGCACCCTGGAGACGCTGCGCAACGCCGCCTGGCTGGCCGGGCCCGGCTTCGGCGGCTGGCTGGTCCAGGTGCTCGCCGCGCCCTTCGCGCTGCTGGCCGACGCGATCTCGTACGCCTGCTCGGCGCTGGTCCTGTCGACGATCAAAGCCGACGAGACCTCTGCCGCCCCGGCGGAGCGCAGGAGCGTCAAGGCCGAGGTCGCCGAAGGGCTCAGATACGTGCTCGGCCACCAGGTGCTGCGCCGCGTCGCCCTGGTCGGCGCGCTGAACATGCTCACCAACGGCCTGTGGGCGATCGTCCAGCCGCTGTTCCTGGTGCGCGAGCTCGACCTCGGCGCCGGAGCCTACGGCCTGATCGTCTCGGCCGCGGGCGCCGGCGGCGTGCTGGGCGGCGCGCTCGCCCCGAAGATCGTCGCCAGGTACGGCAACGGCGGCGCCATGTACGGCGGCGCCGTCCTCGCCGGGCTGTTCCCGCTGATCGGCGGGTTCGCCGGCGAGGGATGGCGGGTCCTGCTGTACCCGCTGGGGCTGTTCCTGATGCTCGTCGCCGCGGTCGTCTTCAACGTCGCCCAGAGCAGCTACCGCCAGGCCGTCACCCCCGACCACCTGCGCGGCCGGATGAACGCCAGCATGCGCTTCCTCATGTGGAGCGCGATGCCGGTCGGCGGCCTGCTCGGCGGCCTGCTGGCCGAGCGGGTGAGCGTGGGCGTGCTGCTGTGGGTTGCCTGCCTCGGCACGGCGACGGCCCACCTGCCGGTCATCGTGTCGCCGTGGATCAGGCGTCTGCGAGCCGAAGCCGGCTGACCACCTCGGCGGTGTGCGGGCCGAGGCCCAGCGCGATGGCCGCGCGCAGGTCGTCGGGGGTGTCGACGTCACGCCTGACCGACTCGATGCCCTCCAGGGTCAGCTCCTTGGCTCCGCCGGCCAGGTGCTTGGCCCTCGACTCGCCGCCGAAACGGGGGGTGAACGGCACGCCGGGCCGTACGCCGTAGAAGGTCGTGCCGACGTCGAGCGCGTCCGGCACGAACGCCTGGTCGAACTCGGCCGCCGCCTCCAACACCGTGGCCAGCTCGGCGGGGCGCAGGGCGGGCAGGTCGGCCTGGAGGGCGCCGACGGCGTCGCCAGGCGCCAGCCGTACCGCATGGGCGGCACCCGCGCGCAGCGCGGTGTTGAGACCGCGGTCGGGGTCGGGGACCACCACGGCCCCCAGCGCGGCGAGCGGCCCTGCGGCGCCCTGGTCGGCCGTGACCACGATGACTCTGGCCACGGGCGCGGCGGCCAGCGCCGCCGACAGCGTGTCGCCGGCCACCGCGACCGCGAGCGCGGTCCGGTGCGGCCCGGTCGCCGCGGCCAGCCGGCTCTTGGCCGCTACCAGCGTCTTCACCGGGATGACGAGTGACCAGCGGATGCTCATAGGCTTAAGCATCTCGTCTCGACATCCCGAGCGGCCAACCGGGAGACTTGGGGCGCAGTCGTCTGTCTTGGAGGAGTTCATGAGCCGCCCCGGCCGACCATCCCGCCCTTGGGAGACCTTCGCGGTGGTGATCGTCAAACCGCTCTCGTGGCTGCTCGTCAAGAAGGACTGGCGCAGGGGCGAGCTGATCCCGAAGACCGGCGGGCTCATCATCGCGACCAATCACCTGTCGTGGACCGATCCCGTTCTCATCGCGCACTTCCTCTACAACCACGGGCGCTGGCCGGTCATTCTCGCCAAGGCGTCGCTGTTCAGGGTGCCGTTCCTGGGCGCCGCGGTGCGCGCGCTGCAGGCGATCCCGGTGGACCGGGGCACCGCCGAGGCCGCCCGGTCGCTGGAGATCTCCGAGCAGCGGCTGCGCGACGGGGGCGCGATCATGTTCTACCCCGAGGGGACCGTCACCCGCGATCCCGGGCTGTGGCCGATGGTCGGCAAGACCGGCGTCGCCCGCCTGGCGCTGCAGACGGGGGCGACCGTCATCCCTGTCGCCCACTGGGGTGCTCACGAGCTGTTGCCCTACGGGGAAAAGAAGCCGAGACTCTTTCCTCGCAAGACGTTCACCGTACGGGTCGGACCTCCCGTCGACCTGTCGAAGTACGAGGGGCAGCCGTTGCGAGGTCCGGTGCTGCGTGAGGCGACCGCCGACATCATGGCCGCGATCACCGTTCAACTGGCGGAAATCAGGGGAGAGAAAGCTCCGGAGACCCCCTACGACCCGGCAGGGCGGTGAATCAGATGACCAAGGCCGCCGTTTTCGGCACCGGCTCGTGGGGCACCACGTTCGCCATGATCCTGGCGCGTGCCGGCGTGCGGACCACGCTGTGGGGCCGCCGCCCCGAGATCGTCGAGGCGATCGACCGCCGCCACGAGAACCCCGACTACCTGCCGGGCGTCCTGCTGCCCGAGACGCTGCGCGCGACGACCGACCCGGCCAGGGCGCTGGACGGCGCCGACTTCGTGGTCCTCGGCGTCCCCTCGCAGACGCTCAGGGAGAACCTCACCCTCTGGAAGCCCCACCTGCCGGACGACGCGGTGCTGGTCAGCCTGATGAAGGGCATCGAGCTCGGCACCACCAAGCGGATGAGCGAGGTCATCTGCGAGGTGGCCGAGGTGCCGCAGGAGCGGGTCGCGGTCGTCTCCGGCCCCAACCTGGTCGGTGAGATCGTCAGGGGCCAGCCGGCGGCGACCGTCGTCGCCTGCCCCGACGAGCGCACCCTCGAACGCCTGCAGGAGGCCTGCCACGTGCCGCCGTGGTTCCGGCCCTACACCAACCCCGACGTCGTGGGCGTGGAGCTGGGCGGCGCGGTCAAGAACGTGATCGCGCTGGCGGTGGGCGTCGCCGTCGGCATGGGCATGGGCGACAACGTGGCCGCCATGCTGATGACCCGCGGGCTGGCCGAGATCTCCCGGCTGGGCGCGGCGCTCGGCGCCGACCCGCACACGTTCGCGGGCCTGGCCGGCATGGGCGACCTGGTCGCCACCTGCACCTCGCCGCTGTCGCGCAACCGCACGTTCGGCGAGAACCTCGGCAAGGGCATGACGCTGGCCGAGGTCGTCGCGGTCACCAAGCAGACGGCCGAGGGCGTCAAGTCCTGCGAGTCGGTGCTCGAGCTGGCCAGGAAGCACGACGTGGAGATGCCGATCACCGAGGTGGTGGTGGGCGTGGTCCACGACGGCATGACCCCCGAGGAAGCCGGGGTGCTGCTGATGTCGCGCACCCCCAAGCCGGAGAGATACGGCGTGTGAGAGAGAACACCCGGTGCGTCCGCGCGCCCGCCGGGGGCGGGTACGCCACGGCCGTGGCCGCCCTCGAGGGCGTGGCCGCGCCAGAGAACGTGGCAGGCAAGACGTTCGCCTCGGGCGATGCCGCCCTGGCCGCCGTCCTGCTGACGTTCCTGCGCGGCGGCTCGCACGTGATCGCTCCCGCGCCTGGGGCCGGCGTGCTCGCCAACGTGCTCGGCAGGTTCGGGGTCAGCGCCGACTTCGTCGACACGGGTGACCTGTCGGCCGTACGGCAGGCCGTCCGCGGCAACACGAAGATCATATACGTCGAGACGCTCTCCGACACCGCCGTGGCCGACCTGCGCGGGCTGTACCGCCTGGCCAGGGAGGCCGGCGCGATGCTCGTGGTCGACTCCACACTGGCCACGCCGATCGTCTGCCGCCCGCTCGAACACGGCGCCGACCTGGTCATCCACTCGACCGGCACGCTCCTCGGCGACCGCGAGGGCGGCGTCGTCGTCGGCCGCCACGACCTGATGCGCAGGCTCACCGACGACCTCGGCGCGCCCCTCTCGCCCGCCGACGAGGCCGCGCTGCTCGGCGCGCTGGAGACGCTGACGCTGCGGGTCAGGCGCAGGTGCGCGACCGCCATGGAGTTCGTCGCGGCCGTGGCCAAGCATCCCGGCGTGGCCGCCGTCGACTACCCGGGCCTGCCCCACCATCCGGGGCACCACCTGGCCCGCCGGCTGTTCGACTCGGGACCCGAGGGCACGCGGTTCGGTCCGCGGGTGAGCGTCACGCCGCGCGGCGACGCCGACGACCTCGTCACGTCGCTGCGGCTGATCGGCTGCAGCACCTCCGCCGTCAGGCAGGGCGCCGCCGTACGCTTCACGATCGGGCTCGAGGACGTCGAAGATCTCGTGGCGGACGTGACACGAGCCCTTGACTCCCAAGCAGGGTAGATTCGGGCGACATGAGCAAGCCACGCGTCGCGGTCGTTTTCGGTGGTCGCAACTCCGAGCACGCCGTCTCCCTCATGGGGGCGGGCAGCGTACTCGAAGTGATCGACAGGTCCAAGTACGAGGTGATCCCCATCGGGATCGCCCAGGACGGCCGGTGGGTGCTCGCCGCGAGTGACCAGCGGTTCGCCATCGAGGACGGCGAGCTGCCCGTGGTCGACACCTCGGGCGCCGAGCTGGCCCTGCCGTCGGGCGAGGGTGCGCTGGTGACCTACGAGCAGGGCAGCATCCCGGTCGAGCTCGGCACCGTCGACGTCGTCTTCCCCGTCATGCACGGCCCCTTCGCCGAGGACGGCACGATCCAGGGCCTGCTGGAGATGGCGGGCGTGCGCTACGTCGGCTCCGGCGTGCTGGCCAGCGCCGTCGGCATGGACAAGGCGTACATGAAGGCCATCCTCGCCGCCGCCGGGCTGCCCGTCGGCCGCCACGTGGTGGTGCGCGAGCGCGACTGGCGCCTCGACAGGGAGCGCGTGGTCAAGGAGGTGGAGGAGCTCGGCTGGCCGGTGTTCGTCAAGCCCGCCCGCGCGGGCTCCAGCCAGGGCATCTCCAAGGCCCACGACCGGGCGTCGCTGGAGGCGGCGGTCGAGCACGCCCGGGTGCACGACCCGAAGGTGCTGGTCGAGGCGGCGATCGTCGGCCGCGAGATCGAGTGCGCGGTGCTGGAGTCGCTCGGCGACGAGCCGCCGGCCGCCTCCGTCCCCGGCGAGGTGCTCGTGCAGGGCGGCCAGGAGTTCTTCGACTTCGAGGCCAAGTACTACCCGGACCAGATGTCGCTCGACGTGCCCGCGGACATCCCGGCCGGCAAGGCCGAGGAACTGCGGGCGATGGCGGTGCGGGCCTTCGAGGCGCTCGGCTGCGAGGGGCTGTCCAGGGTCGACTTCTTCTACACCCCTGACGGGCGGCTGATCCTCAACGAGATCAACACCATGCCCGGGTTCACGTCGCTGTCGGTGGCGCCGCAGCTGTGGGCGGCCACCGGGCTCGACTATGGGCAGCTGGTGGAGCGGCTCATCCAGCTCGCGCTCAACCGCCGCGCCGGGCTGCGCTGAGCCGTTCCGCGCCCCTGGCCGGCGCTCGGGGGCTGTTCCCCGGGGCCGGCGTCAGGGGGCGCGTCTCCAGCCCCCGGCCGGCCCCCGATCAGCCGGTGGCCTTCTTGACGGGCTCGGCCAGGTCGATCAGCACGCTGGACGCCTCGTGCGTCTTCGCGATCGTCACCTCGACATAGGCGGTGTCGGTCACCGCCGTGAACAGCGTCGGCGTCGTGGGGTCGGCGAACCAGCCCACCCCGTCGAGTTCGAGGAGCTGGTCGGTGGCGGCCATCCGGGCAGGCCGCGGTACCCCGCACCGCAGCGCGATCTCGGCCGAGCCCCAGACGGCGACGTACGGCGACTCGGGCGTGGAGGCCACCCGCCCCGCCCCGTCGACCTGCTGGGGCAGCAGGCGGGAGAGCTTCGTGCACGCCGCCACCGCCTCCCCCTGGGGGACGGGTGGTTCGACCTGGACGGCGCCGCCGCACCCGGCGAGCAGGACCAGCGCCAGGACGGCGACGCCTCGCTTCATATGTGGACGATAGGGCACGTCAGCGTACGCGTTATCCCCTCGACCGCCTGGATCTGGGCGACGACCAGCTTGCCGAGCTCGTCCACGTTGCGGGCCTCGGCGCGCACGATCACGTCGTAGGGACCTGTCACGTCCTCGGCCTGGGTGACCCCGGTGATGCCCGAGATCTCGCGAGCCACTGCGGCGGCCTTGCCGACCTCGGTCTGGATCAGGATGTACGCCTGCACCATTACGTCCTCCCGGGCGATTGGATCAGCGCCGAAGGGCCACCGTACCCTGTGTGCCACCTCATGAGAAACGTGGGTTCTGTCCATGCCGTACGGTGGCTGGCGTTTTGGTGGGCATGTCTCTTATGAGTAGGAGGTGCGTCATCACAGTCGGAGATCTCGGCGAGTTCGGAGTTGTAGCACGCATTGCTCGGCGCTTGCCACAGGGCGAGAGCGTGCTGCTCGGTCCTGGTGACGACGCCGCGGTGGTGAAATCGCCCGATGGGCGGGTCGTAGTGACAACGGACTTGTTGATCGAGGGTAGGCACTTTCGCCGTGATTGGTCCAGCGCGTATGACGTAGGCAGGAAGGCCGCAGCACAGAATCTTTCCGATATTGCCGCAATGGGGGCTGTTCCCACCTCGCTCGTGGTGGGGCTCGGCATGCCGGGTGACGTTCCCGTGGAGTGGGTCGACGGGCTGGCCGACGGGTTCAGGGACGAGTGCGCGCTGGTCGGCGCCAGCGTGGTCGGCGGTGACATCGCCCGCTCCGAGCGCGTGGTGATCGGCGTGACCGCGCTGGGCGACCTCGCGGGGCAGGCGCCCGTCACCCGTGCGGGAGCGCGCCCCGGCCAGGTGGTCGCCTACGCGGGGCGGCTGGGCTACGCGGCCGCGGGGCTCGCCGTGCTGGACGCCGGGATCGTTCCGGCCGCCGGGCCGCTGCTGGAGGCGGTCGAGGCGCACCGGCGGCCGCGACCGCCGTACGAGCGAGGTCCTGAGGCGGCCCGGCTGGGCGCCACGGCGATGCTGGACGTCAGCGACGGGCTGCTGCAGGACCTCGGACACGTGGCCGAGGCGAGCGGCGTGGGCATCACCCTCGATCCCGCCGCCTTCCCCGTCGGCGAGCCGGTCTCAGCCGCCGCGAAGGAGCTCGGGACCGATCCACTCGACTGGGTGCTCACGGGTGGCGAAGATCACTCTCTGGCCGCGGTCTTCCCCGCGGAGGTACGGCTTCCGCCCCACTGGACCGTCGTCGGCCACGTGACCGAGGGGGCGAAGGTACAGGTCACCGGACGCGCGATGGGACCCGGCGGCTGGGATCACTTCAGAGCGTGAAAGAGCCGTTCCGAGAAGATACCCTCGGGAAAGTTGTGACAAACGCGTATTAAAGATGTTATTAAGATGGGCGGCCCATGTATCCGGCAGGAAGGGCAAACATGGCCCGCCACGGCACCGGCGAACCAGAGAACGCGTGGAACCAAGGGGGACGCGACTCGGAAGACCCCCGGAAGGCGGACTTTCGCTCCTCCGACGACCCCATCACCACGGGGGCCTTCATGGCGCCCGTGGCCGATCAGGCAGGGTGGCCCGCGCCGCCCGACCAGATCGACCAGCAGTTCCAGGCCGGTCCCTCGACGGGGGAGTGGGCTGTGCCGCCGCAGCAGCCCGACATGCTGGGCCGTCCCGCGACGGAGCCCATGTCGGCCCGTGACGCCTTCGGCGACCCCGTGTCCGCCTTCGGCGGCGGCCCCTCGGGCGCCGGCTCTTCCTTCTTCGGCGACCCCGACCCCGGCCCTGGCCCCGGCTCCGGCGACCGCGGACCTCGCCAGGACTCCTTCTTCGGCGACCCCGGCCCTGGCCAGGACTCCTTCTTCGGCGACCCGGGCCCTGGTCCCGACTCCGGCTTCGGCGAGCGGGCGTACGGCGGTCCGGCGTTCGGTGACGCGGGCCGGGCCGCGCCCGGCCCAGGGGAGCAGGCTCCCGGCGGCCGTGGCCCCGCTGACCCCGCATTCGGCGGCCAGGGCGACGACGCTTTCGGCGGACCCGGGCACGGGGAGACCGCCGTGTTCGGCGACCGCGTCTTCGGCGACCCCGCGTTCGGCGACCCGGTCCCCGGCGGGGCACCGTACGGCGGGCAGGGCTTCGACGACGCCGGAGGTCCCGCCACGGGCCCCACTCCCGTCACCAGCTCGCCGACCGACAGGCTCGTGGCCACCGGCCCGCCGCGGCAGCCCGTGGCCGCGTGGGAGGACGCCGCCGAGCCCAACGAGACGGCCTTCCTCTCCGGCGGCGAGTGGAGCGAGAACGCGGACTGGGAGGACGAGCGGGAGGACCGGTCGTCCCGCGGGCGGCGCGGCAGGCGCCGCCCCGCCGCCGACGCGCGCGAGTCGGGGCAGGGCGGCAGGGGCAAGGTCGCGCTCCTGTCGGTGGCCGCCGTCGCCATCGTGCTCGGCGGCACCGTCGTGGGCGTGCGGATGGTGAGCTCCTCCGGCGAGTCGTCCAAGGCGGGCGCGGGAACGACGAGCCAGTCGGCCTCACCCGTCTCCGAGACCTCCGAAGCCGCCGAGCCCGACCCGAGCGCGGAGGAGAGCGACCCCGCCGCTGAGGAGACCGCAGAGGAGCCCACGGAGGAGCCGACGGACCAGCCGTCGGAGACCAAGGCCGCGGTCCGGCCGCGCCCGTCGGCCTCGACCGCCCCCGAGCGCGAGCCCCGCCGTACCACCTCGCCGCGGCCGTCCAACCGGCCCACCAGGTCCGCCGCGCCCGAGGACCCCGAGCCCTCCGAGGAGCCCACGCCCGCGGCCGAGCCGTCCGACATGCGGGAGGCGAACAACACCGGCCAGCCCGGTGTCCCCGACCCCGTCACCAGCTCCACCTCGGGCACCGGGTCCGGCTCCCAGTCCAGCTCCACCAGCAGCGGCGGCGCGGCCGTCAACGTCAGGTTCGACGTCGTCCGGCAGCGCCTGGCCGGTTACACCGCCGAGGTGCAGGTGGTGAACGACTCGACCAGGTCGCTGAGCGACTGGACCCTCAGCATCCCCGTGGGCGGCCTGGTCTCCGCGGTCCGGGGGGCGCAGTGGGTGCAGGACGGCGGTCTGCTGGTCCTCCAGTCGCGCACCACGCTGACCGCCGGTGAGTCCGTCGAGGTCACGTTCACCGCGACCGGCAGCGGCGACGCCCCGGTCTCCTGCGGTCTGGTCGGCGGGGAGTGCACGGTCGGCTGAGTGGTTGGATGGATGCCATGACCCCTCCCCGCGTACTCACCGTCGCCGGATCCGACTCCGGTGGCGGCGCCGGCATCCAGGCGGACCTCAAGACCATGCTGGCGCTCGGCGTCCATGGCATGAGCGTCATCGCCGCCGTGACCGCGCAGAACTCACTGGGTGTGCAGGGGTACTGGGAGCTGCCGCCCGAGGCGGTGCGCGCCCAGCTCGACTCGGTGCTCAGCGACATCGGCGCGCAGGCGATCAAGACCGGCATGCTGGCGTCGCCGGTCCTCGTCGAGACGGTCTCCGAGGCGCTGGCCGCGGCGGGGGCGCCCGTCGTCGTGGACCCCGTCGGGGTCTCCAAGCACGGCGACCCGCTGCTCGTCCCTGAGGCGATCGACACGATCAAGACGCGGCTGCTGCCGATCGCGACCGTGGTCACCCCGAACCTGTGGGAGGTCGAGCAGCTCACCTCGGTCAAGGTGGAGGACGAGGGCGACCTGCGCCGCGCCGCCGACTCCATCCTCGCGCTCGGTCCCGCGTGGGCCCTCATCAAGGGCGGCCACCTGCCCGGCGAGCCGGTCGACCTGCTGACCGACGGCACGGAGGAGTACCGCTTCAGCGCGCGGCGCCTGGACAACAGGCACACCCACGGCACGGGCTGCACGCTTGCCTCGGCCATCGCCTCCCGGCTGGCGCTCGGCGACGACGTGCCGACCGCGGTCGGCAAGGCCAAGGAGTACGTCACGGGCGCGATCGCCCGCGGCTTCCCCCTGGGCGACGGCATCGGTCCGGTCGACCACGCGTGGATGTGGCGCCAGTAGCGGTCAGATGTCGGTGATGGCGTGGGCCAGCTCGGGGTCGACGCGCACCAGACCGCCCCGATCGGCGGTGACGACCGTGCAGTCGACCCGTTTGCTCACCCGGCTCCTGCCGCACAGGGCGACGTTGACGTCGACGATGTCGTCGTGGCCGCACTCACCGATCTTCTTGCCGATCTCCTTCGCGCGCTGAGGGGTGAGCTCGTCGAGCACCACGCGCGTGGCGGCGGGCGCGTCGGCGAGCTTCACCAGGGCCGCCAGCCTGGAGTGCCGCAGGCCGGTACGGCGCACCTCGGCCAGCGCCATGCGCGGGATCGTGACGACGATCTGGCCTTCGAGGACCTGGCTGAACAGCTCGATCATCCGCTGGTCGCCTCGTTCGAGCTGGATCAGCGCGCCGGAGTCGAGAACGAAGCGCTCCGCCGGCTCCGGTGTCATCACGACTCCTGCCCGTCGGTCGGCAACCTGCCTTCGCGCGCGGCCCTGGCCCGTTCGAGGGCCTCCCGCGTCCAGGCCTTCGCCTCGGGCCCCGGCTCGCCGAACTCCTCCTTCAGGTCGGCGACCAGCATGGCCAGCTGGGCCAGCTGCCGCCGGGAGGCGAGCGTCTCGATGATGAGACCGGAGACCGAGTCGGCGTGACCCTGCTCGACCATGTCCTGCATCCAGGCGTAGAGGTCGCCGGGGAGGGTGACGCCTATCTTCTTGATCATATTGTGGCGGGGGGTTAGCGTGATCGTCACGCGCTGACCATAGAGACCACACTGAGCGTGACGCAAACCGCTCTTCGAGCAGATGTTCGTCCGGGTGTAAGAAACCTCTACCCGCGGTCTAGCTCCCTCCACAGACGCCGAAAGCCCGGCGCTCAAGAGAGCGCCGGGCTTTCCGGAAGTCGTGAAGGTTAGCGGGCGACCTTGCCCGCCTTGATGCACGAGGTGCACACGTTCAGCTTCTTCGGCGTGCCGCCAACGACCGCGCGCACCGTCTGGATGTTGGGGTTCCAACGACGACGGGTGCGACGGTGGGAGTGGGACACGTTGTTACCGAAGGTCGGGCCCTTACGGCAGACATCGCAGACCGAAGCCACGGTATCGCTCCTTTTCAGTCGATAAGCCCAGTCCGCTTGGATCTTTCGGGCGGAGGGCATGCCGGGACAACCGGCCAGCCAGACGAGGATATCCGATCCAGGCCCATGACCGCGAACTCACGCGGCAACACGTGGATGTTGGGGATATTCTCCGCAATAAACGCTAGCGCATCGCGGCCGCGAGGGAGCACACATGGAGGTTCTCGACCCGCCCGCGGTGCGCCGCTGGGTACGGCTGGCCGCCGACGCGCTGGGAACCGCGCGGGCCGACATCGACGCGCTCAACGTCTTCCCGGTCGCCGACGGCGACACCGGCACCAACCTGCACCTCACCATGATCTCGGCGGCCGAGGCGGTCGAGGCGCTGCCGGAGGACGTCGGGGCCGCCGTGGTGTGGCAGACCCTCGCGTACGGCGCGCTGGTCGGGGCCAGGGGCAACTCGGGCGTCATCGTCAGCCAGGCGCTCAGGGGCATGGCCGAGGTGCTGAAGGAGCGCGAGGGCACCGCCGCCGACCTGCGCGGGGCGCTGACCAGGGCGGCGGAGCTGGCCAGGGGCGCGGTGGCCAGACCGGTCGAGGGCACCGTGCTGAGCGTGCTGGAGGCGGTCGCCGCGGACCCGGGCGACGGCGATCTCGACGCGACCGCGCGGCGGGCGGCGGCACAGGCGCGGACGGCGCTGCGCCGTACGCCTGACCAGCTCGACGTGCTGGCCCGCAGCGGAGTGGTCGACGCGGGCGGCGCCGGCGTGGCGATCATCATGGAGGCGCTCGCCGAGGTCGTCACCGACTCCTACACCCAGCGCTACGACGTGCCCGCGCCGACACGGCGCGTGACCCCGATGACCGAGTCGGGCGCAGGCTACGAGGTGATGTACCTGCTCGACGCCGACGACGAGGCGGTCGGCAAGCTGCGCGCCGAGCTCGACGCGCTCGGCGACTCCCTGGTGGTGGTCGGCGGCGACGGGCTGTGGAACGTCCACGTGCACGTCGACGAGGCAGGCCAGGCGATCGAGGCGGCGCTGCGGGTGGGCAGGCCGCACCGCATCAGGGTGACCTACCTGGCCGCGCCCGGCCGTACGCACCGGGCCGCGGGCGGCAGGGGAGTGGTGGCGGTGGCCGCGGGCGCGGGCATCGCGGCCCTGTTCGAGGAGTGCGGCGCCGTCGTCGTACGGCGGGAGCCGGGCTCCAGCCCGTCGCTGCCGGTGATGCTGGCGGCGATCCGCGAATCGGGCAGCGAGGTCGCGGTGCTGCCGAACGACGAGGGCGTGCGGGCGGTCGCCGTCGCGGCGGCGGAGATCGCGCGCGAGGACGGCGTGGTGGTGAGCGTGCTGCCGACCAAGGCGACCGTGCAGGGCCTGGCGGCGCTGGCCGTCCACGATCCGCTGCGCCGCTTCGACGACGACGTGGTGGCCATGACGGACGCGGCCGGCCACACCCGCTACGGCCACCTGACCGTCGCCGACCGGCAGGTGCTCACCAGCGCCGGCCTGTGCAGGCCCGGCGACGTGCTGGGCATGATCGACGGCGACGTGGCCCTCATCGGCGACACGCTGGCCGAGGTCGCCGAGCGGATCGTCGGCAGGATGGTGGCCGGCGGCGGCGAGCTGGTCACGCTCGTCACCGGAGCCGACGCGCCCGAACGGCTCGCCGAGGCGGTGACCGGCTTCCTGACGCGGACCAGACCGGACGTGGAGGTCGCCGTCCACGAGGGCGAGCAGGGCGGTTACCCGTTGCTCATCGGTGTCGAGTGAATATCCTGTCGGTCTCAGGCGGTAGAACTGGTTGACGTGAGTCGATTCGACGAGCCGCTGTCCAAGGCGCTCGATCCCAAGACCGCCAAGCTCCTGGAGAGCGTCCTGGAGCTGGAGACCGTCGGCGACCTGCTGCGCCACTACCCCCGCCGCTATGCCGAGCGGGGCGAGCTCACCTCGCTCGACGCGCTCGAGGTCGACGAGCACGTCACCGTGGTCGGCGAGGTCACCAGGCTGATGCGCAAGCCCATGCGCAACAGGGGCGGCACGTGGCTCGAGGTCGAGGTCGTCGACGGCACCGGCAAGAAGATCTACCTGTCGTTCTTCGGCAAGGGCTCCCACGTGGCCGAGTCGCGGCTGCGGACCGGCCGGCGCGGCATGTTCGCCGGCAAGGTCGGCCTGTTCGGCGCGCGCGGCACCCCGCGCTGGCAGCTCAGCCACCCCGAGTTCGAGCTGTTCGAGGACGAGGCCGAGGCGAGCGCGGAGGAGTTCGCGGCGGCGCCGGTGCCGATCTACCCGGCAGGCAAGGACGTCACCCCGTGGGCGATCCGCAGGGCGGTGGGGGTCGTCCTCGACACCCTGGGCCCGCTCGACGACCCGCTGCCGCTGGAGCTGCGCCGCCGCCACAAGCTGCCGGACCTGGCCGACGCGCTGGAGGCGGTCCACCGGCCGAAGGACTTCGGCGACGTGGTGCGGGCGCAGAAGCGGCTGAAGTTCGACGAGGCGTTCGTCCTGCAGTCCGTCCTGCTGCAGCGCAGGCGGGCGGCGGTCGCCTGGCCGGCCAAGGCGCGCCCGCGGGTGGCGGGCGGCCTGCTCGACTCCTTCGACGAGCGCCTGCCGTTCTCGCTGACCGAGGGGCAGGCGGCGGTCGGCGAGGAGATCGCCGCCGACCTCGCCCAGCCGCACCCGATGCACCGGCTGCTGCAGGGCGAGGTGGGCGCGGGCAAGACGGTGGTGGCGCTGCGCGCGATGCTGCAGGTCGTCGACGGGGGCGGCCAGGCGGTGCTGCTCGCGCCCACCGAGGTGCTGGCCCAGCAGCACCACCGCTCCATCACCGCGATGCTGGGCGACCTGGCCACGGGCGGCATGTTCGGCGGCACCACGGTGGCGCTGCTCACCGGCTCCATGGGCGCGGCCGCGCGCCGCGTCGCCCTCCTCGACGCCGCGTCGGGTACGGCGGGCATCGTCGTCGGCACCCACGCGCTGCTGCAGGAACACGTGCAGTTCGCCGACCTCGGCCTGGTCGTGGTCGACGAGCAGCACAGGTTCGGCGTCGAGCAGCGTGACGCGCTGCGCGAGAAGGTCTCCGGCGGGCGGCCCCACGTGCTGGTCATGACCGCCACGCCGATCCCGCGCACGGTCGCGATGACCGTCTTCGGCGACCTGGAGGTCTCGACGCTCTCGCAGCTCCCGTCGGGCCGCGCGCCGATCACCTCCCACGTCGTCCCCGCCGCCGAGAAACCCCACTACCTGGAGCGCACCTGGGAGCGGGTGCGGGAGGAGGTCGGCCTGGGCCGCCAGGCCTACATCGTGTGCCCGCGCATCGGCGACCTGGAGGGCGACGAGGGCGACCTGGCCGCCTCCGACGACGACAAGCGACCGCCGCTCGCCGTGCTCGAGGTGGCCGAGATGCTCGCCTCAGGGCCGCTCCACGGGCTGCGGGTGGAGGTGCTGCACGGCAAGCTCCCGCCCGAGGAGAAGGACGCGATCATGCGGGCCTTCTCCCGTGGCGAGGTCGACGTGCTGGTGGCGACGACGGTGATCGAGGTGGGCGTCGACGTCCCCAACTCCTCCGTCATGATCATCATGGACGCCGACCGGTTCGGCGTCTCCCAGCTCCACCAGCTCAGAGGGCGGGTCGGCCGGGGCGGGCTGCCGGGGCTGTGCCTGCTGGTGACGGAGTTCGCGACGGGCACGCCGGCCCGCGAGCGCCTCGACGCGGTGGCCGCCACGCTCGACGGGTTCGAGCTGTCGCGTGTCGACCTGGAGCAGCGGCGCGAGGGCGACGTGCTGGGGGCCGCGCAGTCGGGCAAGCGCTCGTCGCTGAAGATGCTGCAGCTGCTGCGCGACGAGGAGGTGATCGTCGCCGCCCGTCAGGAGGCGGCGGCCCTGCTGGAGGCAGACCCCTCGCTGTCGGCGCACCAGGGGCTCCGGGCGGAGATCGAGCGTCTCCTGGGCGACGAGAAGGCCGACTTCCTGGAGAAGACCTGATCGGCGGCTCGGGGCGCGCCGGTGAGTTGGAGTGGCGTGAAGGACGGACGGCCACCCGTGACGGCGGTGGCCGAGACTCGGCTTCGCCGTACACGATGACCATGAAAACGCCCAGCGCCGGGGACGGCCTCCCCCCGAATGCCGTCCCCGGCTGGGCCCACCCTCGGGTCAGGTGCCGAGGGAACCGGCGTGCGGAAGGGCTCACGATCACGCCGGTCGACCTTCATGTGGGTCACCTCGAAGGTCGCAGTCATCATCATGCTGGCCGTCACGGGGCGTGGCTACGACCCTTGCGCAGTCGAGGCAGACACTTGTCCACTCTTGACCTGCACGGACATGCGGAAGAATGGGCGGCATGACGCGGATCATCGCGGGAAGCGCGGGTGGCAGGCGGTTGGCCGTGCCGCAGGGCAGGACGACGCGGCCTACCAGTGACAGGGCGAGAGAAGGGATTTTCTCGACCCTCGACGCGCTGCACGGGCTGGAGGGCGCGCGGGTGATCGACCTGTACGCCGGTTCGGGCGCGGTCGGGCTCGAGGCGCTGTCGAGGGGCGCGGCCCACGCGCTGCTGGTCGAGGCCGATCCGAGGGCGGTCAGGACGATCAAGGCGAACGTCAGGGACCTGGGTTTCGAGGCGGCGAGCGTGGTGGCCGACAAGGTGGAGCGGCTGCTGGCCAGGCCGGGCGAGCCGTACGACATCGTCTTCGCCGATCCGCCCTACGCCGTCACCGGCGAGGAGGTGACGAGGGTCCTGGAGTCGCTGCGCGACAACGGGTGGCTCGCGCCGGGCGCGCTGGTCGCGGTGGAACGCGAGAGCAGGGGAAAAGACCTGGTGTGGCCCCCGGGCTACGAGGAGGAGAGGGTCCGTCGATACGGCGAAGCGGCCGTTTGGTACGGTCGCGCCGCCGGGAACCCGTAAACGTGGGAGGCGATGTGCGCCGCGTAGTGTGCCCGGGGTCGTTCGACCCCATCACCAACGGACACCTCGACATCATCAGCCGGGCCGCCCGGCTGTACGACGAGGTGACGGTCGCCGTTCTGATCAACATCGAGAAGAAGAGCCTGTTCACCGTGGAGGAGCGCATCGACATCCTCCAGACGGTGACCAAGGAGTATCCCAACGTCAGGGTCGAGAAGTTCCACGGCCTGCTCGTCGACTTCTGCCGCCAGAACGACATCCCCGCCATCGTCAAGGGCATCCGCGTGGTCAGCGACTTCGACTACGAACTGCAGATGGCGCAGCTCAACTACCGGCTGTCCGGCGTGGAGACGCTCTTCATGCCGACGAACCCGGAATACTCGTTCCTGTCGTCGTCGCGAGTGAAGGAGATCGCCCGCTACGGCGGCGATGTCTCGGGGCTCGTCCCGGATCTCGTGCACAAGCTCTTGATCGAACGGCTCAGGGGCTGACCGGCGCCTGGTATCGTTTCTATCTGGCCTTGTACGACGGCGACGGTTTCGCCATGCCTAGCGAGAGCAGGATGACTCAGCACCTCGACCCCCGCGCCCCGTGGGTGATCTCCACTCATGACCTGGGCAGGCGGCCGGGTTCGATGCGGCGGATGACCCTGTCCCTCCCGGCACCGGCGAATCTCGGCGTCGACATGATCGGTGTCCCCAAGGACGCCGAAGTCGAGCTGGACATCCGGCTTGAAGCAGTGATGGAAGGCGTGCTCGTCACGGGTTCCGCACGCGCGCCCCTCGCGGGGGAGTGCGTACGGTGCCTCGACCCGCTCTCTTCGGAGATCGAGGTCGGCGTGCAGGAGCTGTTCTTCTACACCGACGAGGACGCCTCGGAGGAGGACTCACTGCTTGACGGTGACCTTCTCGACCTCGAACCGACGTTCCGCGACGCGGTGGTGCTCGCACTGCCGCTCAGCCCGGTCTGCGGTGAAGACTGCCAGGGGTTGTGCGTGGAGTGCGGGGTCAAGCTGGCCGAGGTCGGCGCTGACCACGGGCACGAGAAGATCGACGCTCGCTGGGCGTCGTTGCAAGGTCTGTTTTCCGAGAACGATAACGATCAGGAGAAGTGACGTGGCCGTCCCGAAGCGGAAGATGTCGCGGAGCAACACCCGCTCCCGCCGCGCCCAGTGGAAGACGTCTGCTGTCGCGCTGGTGAGCTGCCCGCAGTGCCGTTCGCCCAAGCAGCCGCACATCGCGTGCCCGACCTGCGGCACCTACAACCGCCGTCAGGTCATCGAGCCGTCCGCCTGATCGCACATTCCAGCAAGGAGCACGGCGCGGTCGTGCTTCTTCACGGCTGTTGACGGAGTGCCGACCGGATGCGAAAGCGCCCGGTCGGCGTCACCGTCTCAGGTGCGTGCGGCGGCGGTTCGCCCGCGGCCGTGGTGGACGCCGGGGCAGTGCCCCCGACGCCCACCACGTTTTCGGGCATCTCTCAGTTCCCTCGCCCACGCGTTCAGGAGAGATGCTCTGAGGAGGAGAGAACGTGGGCACAGGTCCCAAGCCAGTTGCCGTCGAAGTCGCGCGAGACGAGCTTGAGCGGGTGCTGTCCGTCAGGCTCGACCCCGACATCCTGGAGCGGGCGCTGACGCACCGCTCGTACGCCTACGAGAACGGCGGCCTGCCCACCAACGAGCGCCTGGAGTTCCTCGGCGACTCGGTGCTGGGCCTGGTCGTCACCGACACCCTCTACCGCAACCACCCCGACCTGCCCGAGGGCCAGCTGGCCAAGCTCAGGGCGGCGGTGGTCAACATGCGGGCGCTGGCGGACGTGGCCCGCCAGCTCGGTCTGGGCAAGTTCCTGCGCCTGGGCAGGGGCGAGGAGGGCACCGGGGGCCGCGACAAGTCGTCGATCCTCGCCGACACCCTCGAGGCGCTGATCGGCGCCATCTACGTCGACCTCGGTCTCGACGAGGCGTTCAGGGTCGTCCACCTGCTGTTCGACCCGCTCATCACGCGCTCGGCCTCGCTCGGGGCGGGCCTCGACTGGAAGACCTCGCTGCAGGAGCTCACCGCCTCCGAGGCGCTGGGCGTGCCCGAGTACCACGTCGAGGAGAGCGGTCCCGACCACGCCAAGTCCTTCACCGCCGAGGTGCGGGTCGGTGGCGAGTCCTACGGCTCGGGCAAGGGCCGCAGCAAGAAGGAGGCCGAGCAGCAGGCGGCCGAGGCCGCGTGGACCCGCATCAGGGCGCGCCGGGACCAGCGCGAGAGCCAGCCGGCGGGCTAGATGCCGGAACTGCCCGAGGTAGAAGTCGTCCGCCGGGGCCTGGCCACCTGGGTCGCCGGGCGGACGATCGCAGCCAGCGACGTGCTGCACCCCCGGGCGGTGCGCCGGCAGGCGGGCGTCTTCGACGTCGCCGACCGCGTGATCGTCTCCGCCGAACGGCGCGGCAAGTACCTGTGGCTGCCGCTCGACGGCGACGAGGCGATCCTGGCCCATCTCGGCATGAGCGGCCAGCTGCTGGTGGTCGCGCCGGACACCGCGCCGGAGAAGCATCTCAGGGTGCGGCTGTCGTTCGCCGACGGCGGCAACGACCTGCGCTTCGTCGACCAGCGGACCTTCGGCCACGTGATGCTCACCTCGCTGGCCGGCGGCGTGCCTGAGCCCATCGCGCACATCGCGCCCGACCCGTTCGAGCCGGCCTTCGACGAGGAGCTGTTCACCCGCCGGCTCCGGGCCAGACGCACCGAGATCAAGCGGGCGCTGCTCGACCAGTCGCTGATCAGCGGCGTCGGCAACATCTACGCCGACGAGGCGCTCTGGCTGGCCCGGCTGCACTGGGCGCGTCCCACGGAGACGCTCTCGAAAGCCAAGATCGCCGAGCTGCTCGCGGCGGTGCGCCAGGTGATGAGCGCCGCCCTGCTGCAGGGCGGCACCTCGTTCGACAGCCTCTACGTCAACGTCAACGGGGAGAGCGGCTACTTCGACCGCTCGCTCGAGGCCTACGGCAGGCGTGACCTGCCCTGCTCGCGGTGCGGCACGCCGATCAGGCGCGATGCGTTCATGAATCGGTCGTCCTTCTCCTGCCCCAGATGCCAGCGTAAGCCGCGGTGAGCAGGGCGAGCGCGGCCCCGAACGCCATGGCCGCGCTCGGCGACGCGGCGTCCACGAGCCGGCCGCCGAGCAGCGCGCCCAGCGCGATGGCCGCGTTGAAGATCGACGACAGCATGGCCATGCCCGCCTCGCCGCCGTCCGCCCTGATGACCCAGAGCTGGCCGGTCACCGAGACGCCGCCGTAGGACAGGCCCCACAGCAGGATCATCAGGGCGCCCGCGAGCGGCAGCCCGGCCGTCGAGACCGCGATGAGGGCGGCGAGCGCCACCATGACCTCTCGCGGGCGGCGGGCCGCCTGGTTGCCGGCGCCGGCGTTGCCGATGACGCCGGCGATGCCGTACGCGAGGAGCAGGCCGCTGATCAGCGCGGGGCCGGCGCCCGAGACCTGCTCGAGGAACGGGCGGATGTAGGTGTAGGCGGCGAAGTGGCCGGTCACCACGAGCGCGGTGGCGACCAGGACGGTCCTGAGGGCGGGGTCGCGCCAGACGCCGGCGAGTTCGGCGGGCCGTACGGCGCGGGTGGGCAGCAGCGGCGGCAGCAGCAGGACGAGCGCGGCCAGGACCGCGACGGCGAGCACCGCCACCGCCACGAACGCCGCCCGCCACCCCGCCCACGAGAGGATCAGGGTGCCCGCGGGCACGCCGAGCACCGAGGCCACGGCGACACCACCGGCGATCATGGCGGCGGCCCTGCCGACGTGCCGCTCGGGCACCAGCCGTCCGGCCAGGCCGGCGGCGAACGCCCAGAACCCCCCGATGCTCACCCCGACCAGCACCCTGGCGGCCAGCATCACCGGGTAGGCGGGTGCCACGGCGGCCAGCAGGTTCGCGCCCACGAGCAGGGCCATGAGCGCGACCAGCACCACGCGCCGGTCGAGCCGGCCGGCCACCACGGTCAGCAGGGGCGCCGAGAGCGCGGCCACGATGCCCGGCGCCGTCATGGTCAGCCCCGCCGTGCCGGCGGAGACGCCGAGGGTCGCGGCCATGGGCGTCAGCAGGCCGACGGGCAACATCTCGCTGGTCACGATGGTGAAGGTGCCCGCCGCCACGGCGGACACGGCGAGCCAGGGCACCCTGGCGGTGTCGATCGTCGTCATGGTCACAGCCTTCGGGGGCCGGGGGTGCGGGAACAATGACGAGGATCGAACCCTTGGTTTAGTCAGGCTAAGGAGTCGTGATGGAGTTCAGGGAACTGGAGTGCTTCGTCGTGCTCAGCGAGGAACTGCACTTCGCCAGGGCCGCCGAACGCCTCTACCTGTCGCCCGGCCGGGTCAGCCAGCTCGTACGGGCGCTGGAGACGCGTATCGGGGCGCGGCTGTTCGACCGCACCAGCAGGCGGGTACGGCTGACGCCGCTGGGCGAGCGCTTCCTGGCCGACCTGCGCCCGGCCTATGACGGCCTGGCGATCGCGGTCGGCAGGGCCAGGTCGGCCGCTCGCCGGGTCGAGGGTGTGCTGCGGGTGGGTTTCCTGGGCACCCCCACGGACGTCGTCACCGGCACGGTCAGGGAGTTCGAGCGGCGCCATCCCGCCTGTGCGGTGGAGCTGGTCGAGGTGCCGATGGCCGACCCGTTCGGCAAGCTGCGTGAGGGCAGGGTGGATCTGAGTTTCACGCTGCTGCCCGTGGACGAGCCCGACCTGGTGACGGGGACGGGGCTGAACAAGGTCCCGCTGAAGGTGGCGCTCTCGCCGCGCCACCCGCTGGCGGGCCGGGCGCGCATCGGGGCGGAGGAGCTGGCCGAGCTGCCGCTCGTGGGTCTCGACGGCCCCGCGCCGCGCCGGTGGCGCGAGCTGACCGCGCCTGCGACGACGCCGCTCGGCCGTCCGATCCCCTCGGCGGGTACGGTCTCCACGAGCCAGGAAGGGCTCACGCTGGTCGCGCTGAACAGGGGTGCCATGCTGTTCTGCACCCCGACCGCGGCCTACCACGGGCGCGACGACATCACGTTCGTGCCGGTCGAGGGGTTGCCCGACTCGGTGCTCGGCCTGGTCTGGCGCAAGGAGGGGGAGACGGCGTCGGTGCGCGCCTTCCAGCAGGCAGGAGTGGGTCATGAGTGAGAACGTACGGTTGACCGCGTGGGTGCGGGGCCATGTGCAGGGTGTGGGGTTCCGCTGGTGGACCAGGGCGCGGGCGCTGGAGCTGGGGCTGGTCGGCTGGGCCCGTAACACCCCGGACGGCCGGGTGGAAGTGGTGGCCGAGGGGTCCAGGGAGGCGGGCGTCAAGCTGGTCGAGCTGCTCAAGGGTTGCGACACCCCGGGCAGAGTCGATGGAGTTGTGGAGCGCTGGAGTGAAGCACGAGGTAGTTTGAGTGGGTTTGTGGAACGGTAGGCCTTTCGTCAAACGCTCCAAATAGGGTATATTTGTATGTCGGGAGTGCCCATCGGAAGGGACATGCGGTGCGTTCGACTTGACCGCCCACACTGCCGATGCGACTCTTGTTAGGTACCACGCGCACCCCTCCCGCAGAACAACAAGTGCGCGAACCAATCTGGTCACTCAGCGTGGAGGACCCTTTACCATGGCGAAGGCTCTACTCGGCCACGTCGGCGGTCCTGATCCTCGGATGGTCTCGGAGATGCGGCGGTTGCAGCAGCGGATCCGTGACCTGGAGGCAGAACTCACCCGGCTCCAGGCACAAAACGACGCTCTTGCGGCGCAGACTCGTGACGAGGCATTCAGCCGTCTGCAGGAGCGCGAGCCGGCTCTCACCTGAGAGATCGGGAGCGCCACATCAGGGACGTCTCGGAGAGACGTCCCTTGCTATTTTCTCCGCCGCCTTTTCTTGGCGGCGTTTTTACTGCCCGTCCCGTGTGGAACGCGCGGTGACCAGCGGCCGGGTCCGCGGCCCAGTAGGCTTTCCCGAAGTCGTTTCAGGGGAGGGCAGCGTTCGGTGTATCTGAAGACCCTCACGCTGCGCGGCTTCAAGTCCTTCGCCTCGGCCACCGTCCTCCGCCTCGAACCCGGCATCACCTGCGTGGTCGGCCCCAACGGCTCGGGCAAGTCCAACGTCGTCGACGCCCTCGCCTGGGTCATGGGCGAGCACAGCGCCAAGTCGCTGCGCGGCGGCAAGATGGAGGACGTCATCTTCGCCGGCACCTCCAGCCGCCCGCCGCTGGGCCGGGCCGAGGTGACGCTGACGATCGACAACAGCGACGGCGCGCTCCCGATCGACTACACCGAGGTCACGATCAGCCGCCTGATGTTCAGGTCGGGCCAGAGCGAGTACGCGATCAACGGCGACACCTGCCGGCTGCTCGACATCCAGGAGCTGCTGTCCGACTCGGGCATCGGCCGCGAGATGCACGTCATCGTGGGCCAGGGGCAGCTCGACGCGGTTCTCCATGCGGGTCCCGAGGACCGGCGGGCCTTCATCGAGGAGGCCGCCGGCGTTCTCAAGCACCGCAAGCGCAAGGAGAAGGCGCTGCGGAAGCTCGACGCGATGCAGGCCAACCTCACCCGCGCCCAGGACCTGGCCACGGAGCTGCGCCGCCAGCTCAAGCCGCTCGGACGGCAGGCCGAGATCGCCCGCAAGGCCGCCGTGATCCAGGCGGACCTGCGCGACGCGCGGCTGCGCCTGCTGGCCGACGACGTGTGCATCCTGCGCGAGACCCTCGAAAGGGAGGCGGCCGACGAGGCGGCGATCCTGGCGCGCAGGGCCCAGGTGGAGACCGAGCTGGCCGAGGGGCAGCGGCGGGAGGAGGCGCTGGAGGCGGCCGAGGCCGAGGCGCAGCCCAGGCTCACCGCCGCCCAGGAGACCTTCTTCCGCCTCGCGTCGCTGCGCGAACGCTTCACCGGTCTGGAGCACCTGGCGGCCGAGCGCCACCGGCACGCCCTCGACGCCGCCTCGATCGAGCGGCGCGGCCGCGACCCCGAGGAGCTGGAGCGGGAGGCGGCCGAGGTCCGCGAGCAGGAGCTGGAGCTGGCCGCGGCGCTGGAGCAGGCCCAGGAGCTGCTGGAGGCGGCCGTGGGCAGGCGCGAGGAGGCCGAGGCCGCGCTGAAGGCGGAGGAGCAGCGCCTGGCGATGGCCGCCAGGGCGGCGGCCGACCGGCGCGAAGGGCTGGCCAGGCTGCGCGGGCGGGTCGACTCCGCGCGCAGCAGGGCCCGCGCCGCCGAGGACGAGATCGGCAGGCTGAGCAGGGCGGTCGCGGAGGCCGACGAGCGGGCCGCCCGCGCCCGCGAGGAGCTGCAGGCCCAGGAGGCCGAGGAGCCCGCCGTCGATCCGGCGCTCACCGAGGAGCTGCTGACGGCCCAGGCGGCCGTCGAGGAGGCCGCATCGGCGGCCGACGCCGCGCGCGAGGCCGTCGAGCGGGCCAAGGAGGCGCTGGCCGCGCCGCGCGCGGAGCTGCAGGCCGCCAAGGCCGCGGCCGCCGCGGCACGCGGCGCCGACCAGGAGGCGCAGCGGTCCGTCGCGGCGCTCCAGGCCCGTCGCGAGGCGCTGGAGCTGGGCCTGGCCAAGGGCGCCGACGGCGGGGCCGCGCTGGTGGCGGCCGGCCTGCCGGGAGTGCTCGGGCCGCTGGCCGCCACGATGACGGTCACGCCAGGCTTCGAGGTGGCCGTCGCGGCCGCCCTCGGGCAGGTGGCCGAGGCGGTCGCCGTCGAGTCGCTCGGCGCGGCGGTGGAGTCGCTGGAGCACCTGCGGGCCAAGGACGCGGGACAGGCGACGTTGCTGGTGGCGGCCCCTGACGGGCTCGCGGGTCCGGCGGGCGGGCGGGCCGTCCTGCCGGACGCGGGCCGGTGGGCGGCCGAGCTGGTCGGTGTGCCCGAGCAGCTGCGGGCGGCGGTCGACCATCTGCTGGCGGACGTCGCGGTCGTGACCGACCTCGAGGCGGCCCGCCTCCTCGTCGAGCGGCACCCGGCGGTGCGGGCCGTCACGCGGGGCGGCGACGTCGTCGGCGCCCACCTGGCCAGCGGCGGATCCGAGGGCGGCACCTCCGTCCTGCAGGTGCGGGCCGCGCTCGACGACGCCGTCGCCGACCTGGAGGAGGCGAGGGAGCGCGCCGAGCGCACGGCGGTCGACCTGGAGGCGGCAGCGGCCGGCGAGCTGGCCGCGCAGGCCGCGCTGGAGGCCGCGCAGTCCCACGTCAACGAGGCGCAGAGCGCCGCCGGGAGCGCGCAGGCCGGGGTGAGCGCCGCGCAGAGCGCGCTCGACCGGGTCAGGGCCCGCCAGCGCGAGGCCGACCAGGCCGGCGCGGCGGCGGCCAGGCGGCTGGCCCAGCTGGGCGCCGCGGCCACGGCGGCGGCCGAGGAGTCCGAGCGCCTGGCGGCCGGCGTGCGCGCGGCGCAGGAGGCGCGCGAGGAGGGGCTGGCCGAGCTGTCGGAGCTGGAGATCGAGCTCGCCGAGGCCGAGTACGCCCAGGAGCTGGAGACCGAGCCGACCACCGAGGTGCGCGACGAGCTGGCCACCGCCTGCCAGCTGGACAGACAGGCCGAGATGGAGACCCGGCTGCAGGTCCGTACGGCCGAGGAGCGGGTCAAGGGCATCGCGGGCCGGGCCGACGGGCTGCTGCGGGCCGCCCAGCGCGAGCGCCAGGAGCGGCTGACGGCCGCCGCGCAGCGGGAGCGGCGCAGGCGGCAGGCGGCGGTCGCCGACTCGGTGGTGCGCGGCGCCAAGCAGGTGCTGCGGGCCCTGGCGGCCTCGATCGAGCTGGCCGCGCGGGAGCGCGACGAGGCCGACCTGGCGCGGGTGGCCGTCGACGCCGAGCTCAAGCAGGTACGGCTGCGCGTCAGGGAGCTCGGCCAGGAGCTCGACAAGCTGGTCAACAGGGTGCACGGCAGCGAGATGGCCCGCACCGAGCAGCGGATGCGGCTCGAGCAGATGGAGGAGCGGGCGCTGGAGGAGTTCGGCATCTCCTCCGAGGCGCTGATCGCCGAGTACGGCCCCGCCGCCCTCGTCCCCGGCGACCCGCCCGTTCCCTACGTGCGCGAGGAGCAGGAGAAGCGGATGAAGGCCGCCGAGCGGCAGATGAACCAGCTCGGCAAGGTCAACCCGCTGGCGCTGGAGGAGTTCGCGGCGCTGGAGGAGCGCCACGCGTTCCTGACCTCCCAGCTCGAGGACCTCAAGAAGACGCGGCGCGAGCTGATGACCGTCGTGCAGGAGGTCGACAACAGGGTGGAGCAGATGTTCGCCTCCGCCTACGAGGACGTGGCCAGGGAGTTCGAGCAGATCTTCACCCGCGTCTTCCCCGGCGGGGAGGGGCGGCTGATCCTGACCGATCCCAGCGACATGCTGACCACGGGCATCGAGGTGGAGGCCAGGCCGCCGGGCAAGAAGGTCAAGCGGCTGTCGCTGCTGTCGGGCGGCGAGCGGTCGCTGACGGCGGTCGCGTTCCTGGTCTCCATCTTCAAGGCGCGGCCGTCGCCCTTCTACGTGATGGACGAGGTCGAGGCGGCGCTCGACGACACCAACACGCAACGCCTGCTGACGCTGTTCGAGGAGCTGAGGGAGAATTCCCAGCTGATCGTCATCACGCACAACAAGCGGACGATGGAGATCGCCGACGCCCTGTACGGCGTGTCGATGCGCGGCGACGGCGTCACCCAGGTGGTCTCTCAGCGTCTGAGGGAGAACGTCTGATTTTGTACAGCACGTGGCATTGCGGGGCGTGACCATCCCGGACGATCTGGAAAACTGAGTTGCTGTGAGTGAATACCTCGGCATCATCGTGATCGTGATCGCCGTCGCCGTTCTGGCGGTCGGCGGCATGTTCTTCCTGTACAGACCGGGGCGTAAGGCCGTGCCTCCGCCGGTCGAGGCGCCCGAGGTCAAGCCTGCCCCCGAGCCGGAGGCCGAGCGGGCGCAGCCCGAGGAGGAAGGCGCCACGACCACGGTGCCGCCTCCGGTCAAGCCGGCTGAGCCGCTCATCAAGAAGCCCGAGGTGGAGATCCCTCCACCGTCCGCGGGCCGGATGGTACGGCTGCGCTCACGCCTCGCCCGTTCGCAGAGCGTCCTGGGCAAGAGCCTGCTGGAGCTGCTCTCCCGCGACAGGCTCGACGACGAGGTATGGGACGAGATCGAGGAGAGCCTCATCACCGCCGACGTCGGCATCGCGCCGACCCAGGTGATGGTGGAGGAGCTGCGCACCAAGGTCAAGGTCCTGGGCACCCGCACCCCGGAGGAGGTGCGCGGGCTGCTGCGCGAGGAGCTGCTCAAGCAGATCGACCCCGAGCTCGACCGGACCCTCCGGGTGGGCAAGCACGGTGAGCGCCCGGCGGTCGCGCTGGTCGTCGGCGTCAACGGCACCGGCAAGACCACCACGACGGGCAAGCTGGCCCGCGTCCTGGTCGGTGACGGCAAGAAGGTCGTGCTCGGCGCGGCCGACACCTTCCGCGCCGCGGCGGCCGACCAGCTGCAGACCTGGGGCGAGCGGGTCGGCGCCGAGGTGGTGCGCGGCCCCGAGGGCGGCGACCCGGCCTCGGTGGCCTTCGACGCGGTCTCCAAGGGCATCGGCGACAAGGCGGACGTGGTCATCGTCGACACCGCGGGCCGCCTGCACACCAAGACGGGCCTGATGGACGAGCTCGGCAAGGTCAAGCGGGTCATCGAGAAGAAGGCCACGGTCGACGAGGTGCTGCTGGTCCTCGACGCCACCACGGGCCAGAACGGCATGCGGCAGGCGCAGGTCTTCGCCGAGGTGGTCAACATCACCGGCATCGCGCTGACCAAGCTCGACGGCACGGCCAAGGGCGGCATCATCATCGCGGTGCAGCGCGAGCTGGGCGTGCCGGTGAAGCTGGTGGGCCTGGGCGAGGGCCCGGACGACCTGGCGCCGTTCGACCCCGAGGTGTTCGTCGACGCGATCCTGGGCGACTGACGTTCAAACATGTTTTCGGCTGCCCCGTGCCCCGGCACGGGGCATGTCCGTTTAAGTAAGGAAATGTCCCTTATCGGACATTCTCTTGATCTCGATGATCAGCCGTGTTCACATGAGTCGGTCAATACGAGATCGCGGACGGCTGCGCGAACGTCCGCGGTCTCTTCGTGGGGTCCGACGAAGAAGGTGGACATGAAGAAGGTTGTCGTGTACAAGAGCGGCTCCGTCAAGCCGGTAGGCTCCGCCGCTCCGCGGCACAAGGGCTGATCGGCGGGTGGCCGGCGCGCACATCTCGCGCGCGATCACCAAGCTGGGCGTCAGGGACAGGGTCCAGCTGGTCATCCTCGCCTACGAGAACGATCTGCGGTC